>JAFQOM010000059.1 GCA_017403205.1 Clostridia bacterium
GGGTAGATTATGAGAGTTAAAACAGCAATAGTTGATTTTATTATAATAGAAAAAAAACCAAATAATTTTAAAATATAAAATTCTTGATTTGCATTGAGCAAAGTTTGTTTATAAACAAGTAGATAACTAAAAACAGTATTTGTTAAAAATATTAAATAATAAATTATTAAATCAGCGTTTGTTATTGTTATATCTGTTGAAACTATTAAATGTAAAAAGGGAACAAACAACAATCCAATTGCACAAATGATTAATGCTATAACACTATATATTTTTTTGTAGTATGTTACATAGGCTGTTATTTGTTCTTTATCTCCGTTTGCTATTGGCTTGTAAAGCTTTATTAGCATAACATTTGAAATACCAAGTTCTGCTAAAGAAAATAGTGTAAGAATGTTGCTATATAGTGAATTTATTCCTAAAATTTCAGATCCAAGTTTGTAAATTAAAAGAGTTCTGCAAACAAAAGATAATATCAAGTTTGTAACTTGATAAATTATACCAAAAACAACATTTTTAAAACTACTAATTTTTCTATTTGCCATTTTTAAACATTCTCTTTATTTTTTGTATTGCTCTATTTGCAAATCTTTTTGATCTAATTTTTAACCTTAAAAGCGCATATTTAAGCTTTTCTTTTTTATTTAATGTTCCATTTTCTTCATCTAATTTAGAAGACAAATGTTCTCTCATTTCTTTGGTTAACCAATGATTACCGTTTTTGTCAACCCTGTCTCTTACTTGTTCATAAGTACAAAAATCCAACCCTGGAATATTTCCAAAAGCCAAAAATGAGTGCGCGTTAAAACAGTGTTCTATTGCGCATTTTCCAACTGGGCACCATACAATAGGCTTTGATAAGTCTTTAAAAATGTTATATGCATGGTTTGTTTGTTTATAACAACCTGTAAAATTTCCGTTTTCTAAAGCTAGTAAGCCTGTGTAAAGTCCTGCATAACAAAATTCTTTTCTTTTGTGTGGCCAATGCTTTATTTTGTTTTCAAACATGGCAGAGTCAAAACTTTTCCAAATCTCATAAAATTCTTCTTTCGTGTGTTTTGATAGTAGAGGGATTCCTTTTTCAGGCTCATTTCTTGGTACAGAGAGGTGACACAAGGCTCCAACTTTTTCCAAACAAATCTTTTTAATATCTTCAATATAAGGTTCGTATTCGTCTGTTGCTGTAAGTTCTAAACTAAAAGAACACCCTGCGTCTTTAACCATTTTTATATTGTCAAAAAATTGATCTAATAAATTTAGTCTTATAAGTTCTAAATAATGGAAAGAAAATTTAAACCCAAGTCTGTTTTTAAGTTCGCTAGGTAGGGCACAATATTCTTTTAGTCGATCAGTTAAAACTCCGTTTGTAACAATCATTATAGAGTGTCCATTTTCTAGAATTACTTTTACATAGTCTATTAAATTAACAGGCAATAGGGTTTCACCAGCTCCACATAAATTAAAGTGTGTTAAGCCACCAAGTCTTTCAACTGTTAAAGCTTTTTTTACGTGTTCTGACGAATAATTGAAGTTGATTTTATAATTTTTATGTCTTTTAAATTTTTTTTCATATTGTGAAACATAACAATAGCTGCATTTCAAATTACAAAAATTTACAGGAACAAAAATATCTACAAATCTTTTTACTTTCATTAATTTATTATAACTCCTTAATTGATTTAGAAAGAAACTCAAACTCTTTGTTTAAGCCTTTCCAATTAGGTTTTGTTGAAGAAACTTTTTTAATTAAATCTAAGTTAATTTCATCAATATTTTCTACAAATTTAATGTATTCAAATTTTTCTAACCAGTTATAGTAGGTAGATTTTATTTTGTGGTTGTAATTTGGCAAAACAATGCAAGGCGTATTGGTTATTGCACAAAAAATCATACCATGCAACCTATCAGTAATAACAAGTTTGCTTTTTGCAATTTGTTTAAAAATTTTTTTAAGTTCACAGTTTCTTGTTACATCAAACATGTCATAATATTTATAAGTATCGTTTTCTAGCAGTGAATAATTGTTTTTTAATAGTTCTTTTAAGTGGGAAATGTTTTTATCTGAAATAGATTTTTCTAAATCTTTTCTACACAAAAATAAGATTTGGTTTTTACGCGTGTAGTTGTATTTTTTTGTATAATTTGATGATAAAACAATGTCAGGTGATAACAAAATTGTATTATTGTTAAACTCTACCTTCATTTGCTCGTAAGAGATTTTTTCTCTTGCTACAACAGTTAAATTTGGGTGAATAGCAAATATTTTTTTTGATATATCAAATTCACCCTTGTTTTTTTCGTTTTCAAAATGAAGAGTTTGAGGGAATATTATAATTTTTTTATCTTTAAAGTTTCTTATAACATCATCTTTAAAATATTGTTCTAACAAATAAACATCGCCTAAATTGCCGCCACCTTGCAAAACAACAATTTTGATGTGGGGCATTTTATAGTTTTTTAAATAGAAATATGAATAATAATCAATTTCAACAACATTTAAGCCTTGTTTTTTTAGGTATTCTATTGATGAGCTTCTAATTTGCTGGTCACCTAAATTGCCATAAAAAGGCGTGCCTATATAAGCACAGGTATATTTTTTATTTTTTAACTTGCGCTTTATGTTTGGTAGCTTAAAAAGCAATTTTATTTTATAGCATATGTTAATAATTTTTTGATTCATTTACTTATTTCCTTAAAACCTTATGTTTAATTTTTGCCAAAAATCGTAAAAATTCAAATGTGTGGTATTTTTTATTTATTAAGCTATCAAAAACCTTTATTTTAATTTTCGACAAATATTTTTTTGTTGTTTCTACATATTCGTTATTTAATACAAACGAATTAACTAGTAAATCATAGTTTTGTTTTTTGTTATGTTTTTGGCAACCAATTAATTCAGCACACCAAATTGAAAAAAAATAAATGTTGTGGCATATAAGCTCTTCACAATTTATTTTTTTAGATTTTGCAATGTTAATCAAAGCTTTTAAAACGTTGTCATTATTTTCAACATAAGATGGTTTAAAAGCGGATCTTATCATTGAAGATTGTCTAACATAATAATTGTAGCTAGGTTTATTTAAAATATAAACATTTTTGATATCAAGCATAGTTGCAAAAATTATGTTTATATCTTCAAACACAGATATTTTTGTATTGCAAAATTTAATATTATTAAGCAAAATTTGTCTTTTAAAAAGTTTGTTCCAGCGATAATAAGAAAAGAAGGTTTTGTTTGATAAATATGCTTTTATAAATTCATCAAAATCTTCATTTTGCAAAAAGCCAGATTTGTTATAAGTTAGAGATTTTCCAAGTTCTCTTTTATTGTCATATGTTACATAGTGTTGGTTAAGTATGGCATCTGGTTTGTGATTTTTTATAACTTCTACATAATCACTAACAGAATCAAGTTCTAAATAATCATCACTATCTACAAAATAAACATAATCTCCGGTGGAAACTTTTAATCCGTCAATCCAAGCAGCCATTAGGCCACCATTTTGTTTGTGAATAACTTTTATGCGGCTATCTTTTTTAGCCCAGTCATCACACATTTTAGGGCAGTTGTCAGGTGAGCCATCATCAACCAAAATAATTTCTAAATTTTTGTATGTTTGGTTAACAATAGAATTAATACACCTATCTAAATATTCTTCAACTTTGTAAATTGGAACAACCATACTAATCAATACGTTTTTCATTTTTATTTTTCCTTTATAATATTAAACTTTTTTTATTAAAAAAGAATACAATCTAAACATTTTTTTATGAACTAAAAAATATCCAACTTTTCTTTTAAAGTTTTTAGTATTTTTAAGTTCTGCTTTATAGGTTTCTTTAGTATTTAAACCCACAAAAATATCATCTTTTAAATATTCTTTTAACAGTTCAAGTTGATTGTTTTTAAGCATTTCATTTGCAAGAGATGCGTAGTTGTAAAATTTAAATCTGTTTAGAGTATTTTTATCAACTTTGTTTTCAATTTCTTTTAAAATTATCTTAAAGGCTTTATAACGCTCTTCTATTTTGTTTTTATTAAAGTTATGCATTGCACTGCTTGTTCTTTGAAAATAATAGTAAAGATAGTCAGTAATAACGGATATTTTTGTATTTGGCTTTATAAGTTTTAAAAGAAAGAGCAAGTCTTCTGTTATTTTTAAATTTTCAAATCTTAAGTCGCCAATGCTTGATTTTTTTATTAATAGTCTACATACGCTACCCATTATGCCATACGATTCAAAGTAAGTTTGTTTTTCTTGAGACGTGTTTGTAAGTAGATAGGTTATAATATTGTTGCTATCTAATTTTTCAAGAAAAATTTCGTTAACATTTTTTTGTTTATTGTCCTCGTAAACATTACAGAATCTACAAGCACAAATATCAGCATTTTCTTTTTTTATTTTATCTATAAGTTTTTCATACATGGTTGGATGTATAAAATCGTCACTATCCACAAATCCAACATATTTGCCTGTGGCACTATCTATTCCTACATTTCTTGCATTGGCTACGCCGCCGTTTTGTTTGTGAATAACTTTTATGCGGCCATCTTTTTTAGCCCAGTCATCACACATTTTAGGGCAGTTGTCAGGTGAGCCATCATCAACCAAAATAATTTCTAAATTTTTGTATGTTTGATTAATAATGCTATTAACACACTTGTTTAAATATTGTTCAACCTTATAAACAGGAACAATTATACTAATTTTTTCGTTTGACATTTTGCACCTTATTGTTTTGTTTTTAAGTTTAAAATACATTTTATCAGCTAAGTTTAAAGACAAAGTATTTAAATATTTTTTGGTTTTTGTTTTGGGTATACTAAGATACATCATATAGAGTATAGAGCAAGTTATTTTGCAAAATTATATTTAGTAATGTTTAGGTTTATTTTGCCACCACTTTTTATTTGATGACTAAATCAAATTTTTACAAGTTTTAAATGCAATTATCAAATATTTTTGGGTCCACACAACAAAACGTAATCAAAAATTTTTTGTATTATATCTAATCTTTTTTAATGTATAAAAACTTATCAACAATTTTTTATAAAAAGTGGATAAATTAATTTGGTTAATTTATTTTAATAAATTAAAAAATTAAACCACAGTTACATTATCACAAAAAATTAAATTTTTCGCAACAGATTAAGCATGTTTTAAAAAATAAAGACCCTAAAACCAGTGGTTTAAGAGTCTCTATAAAAACAATTATTATTGTTGGGTTGAAAATAAATATTATTTAACTTCAACCTCGCCATTTTCTTTAACTGTAATTTGCATTCCGTCTTTTACATAGTTTAAAAATTCTTCACCTAGGCTGTCAATAACAGGCATTTTGGTGTGTTCACCTTCAAGCCAAACATCCGCCAAAATTACGCCAGCCCCAGCTAATGAATCTATTGGTTGAGAAAACAACATACATGCCGGTTGTCTGCCCATAGAGCAAGCGCAATACAAAACAAGTCCGCCTGTTGTAGAACCTATTGTTTGTGGTAGACACAACGCTTTGCCTGCCATTTTTTTGCCATATAAATCGGTGTTGTTTTGGTCGCCACAAGTTGCGTTTTTATCGCCAAATTGAAGTGCTTTTTGAAAAGATGCTAATGTGTTTAAACCACCATGAGATACTAATGCTTCTGCCGTTATGCAGCCAGGGGCTACAACTCTGCCTTTAAAAGTTTTCATTAATTTTTACCCCCTTTTGTAAGTTGAACTAAAATTTCGTCATCAGTGTAATATCTTGCTGTTGTATAAGTTCTTAATTTGTTAGAACTTGTTATAACAGGCATTTTGCCACAAAGTGGATTATTCATGTACATAAGCGGGCAGATATATGAAACAACAACACCCATTTGTTTAAGTTTTGGGGCATATTCAGTTTTGTTAAATTCTTTTATAACAGCAGGGCTAGCAGTAAATACTGTTGGAATTTTAACCTTTTTGCCACCATTTTCTTTTAAGGCGTTATCAAGTTTTTGTGTCCAAGATTTTAGTTGTTCCAAACTCATATGAGGGCAACCCATAAAGCATAATTTTGGTTTTGCGTTTTTGTTTTTCCAAACAACTGGGTAACTATTATAAACTCTTTGAAGTTCTGCGTCATCTATAACATAAATTTTGGCATCTTTGTTAATTAACTTTTCTCCACTTTCTTTTGCTTCTGGTGTTAAATTATCTATATGATAAAGACCTACAGCGCCATTTGATGCTGTTGCTGCACCAAAATCTTTTAGGTATGAGCAGGTTTCATCATTAAGTTCTGTGCCCAGCCATTTATCAAGACCTTTAACGTATGGAACATCTTCCATAACTTTCATTCCGATTGCTGAGCCAAGAAGTTGAGCTTCTGGTTTTTTTGTTGTTTTAATTTCGATAATCCAATTAGCTTTTCTTCCCTCATCTGTTATTAAACCAAAGTAGGGAACATATCCAACAATAGAACCCATAATGTCAATAATGCCAGAATTTCTATTGCAACGCGCTCCTAAAACAGAGTTGGCATAAACTACAGCACTTGATTCTGACCAACTTAAAACCTCGCCTTTGTTTGGTTTGTTGCCAACCTCGCTCATATAGCAAGTGCATGTAAAGGCATCTTCTTGAAGAAGTCCTAGTTTTTTAAGTTGTTCTTCATAAAAATCTTGTTTTGAATACATAAACTTTTTAAATATAAAATTTTGTAAAAAGTTTTTAGGCACGTTTTTATCGCATGGTCTAGGGTCACAAGTAAATTTTTGGTTAGAGATAGCACCTTCTTCAATTAATTTGTCCATAAGCTTGTAAACAGGTGTTAGTGCCTTTAAACCAAATGAAGTTACAAGGTGGTTATACTTACTGGTAACCGGCACTAGTTTTGTTGCACCAAACAATTCACCATACCTTATAACGCTTTGCAACACTTTTGATAATGTTTGGCCTTTTTCGCCATTTAAAATAGCTGTTTGTTCTTTAGTTAGTTTCATCATTATCTTTCTCCCTCTTTTTAAATTTTCATACAAACATCCCATGCACCCCAAATTACAGTTCTCAAATTTCCAACTGCATTAGCGTCGCCAACAATGTGAACATGTTTTTTCTTTTTAGCAATTGGCGCTGGGTTGTATCCTACAGACATGATTACACTGTCTGTTTTAATTTCAAGCGTTTCGCCATTTTTGTTTTTAACCACTACTGATTTTTCTTTTATTTCGCAAACAGAACTTTCTAGGTGAACAGGCACCTTATTTGCGTTAAAGAAATCTCGCAAATAAGAAGAGTTTGCAAGACAAACGCCTTTTGCAACAATCAAATCGTTAAGCATTTCTACAATAACAGGTTTTTTGCCTTTTAAATATAAATCATAAGCAATTTCGCAACCTGTTAAGCCGCCACCAACAATAACAACCTTTTCTCCAACTGGCTTTTTATCAAGCAAATATTCAACTGCTTCTATACTGTTTTCTACACCTTTAATAGGTATGCATTTTGCTTTAGCACCTGTAGCAATTATAACTTCATCAGCACCCAAGGTTTCAATATCAGTTACTTCGGTGTTTAGCTTAACTGTAATTTCCGGGTGTCTTTTAAGTTCTCTAATATACCAGGCAATAAGCATTTTGTCTTTTTCTTTAAAACTTGGGGCAGAGGCTGCAATAAACACACCACCAAGCTCGTTTGATTTTTCATAAAGCGTAACATTGTGTCCGCGTTTAGCACACACTAAAGCGCACTCCATACCGCCAATACCACCGCCAATAATTGCAATATTCTTTTTAATTTTTGCTGGCTCTAGTTTGTATTTGTTAGATTGCATTACTCTTGGATCAAGAGCACAACGCGCTATGTGGCTAGCATCATGTATAGATTGAGCATTTGCCACACCTTTGTAATGAGACATATTAAAGCAAGCATTGTGACAACAAATACAAGGACGAATATCTTCCATTCTGTCTTCAATAAGTTTTGTTACCCATTCTGCATCTGCCAAAAATTGACGAGCAAAGCCAACGCCATCTATAAGGCCATCCTTAACAGCCTTTGCGCCAACGTCAGGTTCCATACGACCAGCACACACTACAGGAATATCAACAAATTTTTTAATATGTGCAACATCCTCAAGGTTGCAGTTTTGTGGCATATACATTGGTGGGTGAGCCCAATACCAACTATCATATGTTCCATTGTCGCAATTAAGCATGTCGTAGCCAGCATCTTGCAAGTATTTTGCAGCTTTTTCGCTTTCTTGCATGTCTCTACCAATTTCTTTAAACTTTTCACCAGGAACTGCGCCTACACAAAAGTCTTTAACTTTTGATGTTACTGAATATCTTACAGAAACAGGATAATCTTTGCCGCATTTTGCTTTAATTGCTTTTACAATTTCAACAGGAAATCTAAATCTATTTTCAAAACTTCCGCCCCATTCGTCAGTACGTTTGTTTGTATATTCAAGTGTAAATTGATCTAACAAATATCCTTCGTGCACAGCGTGAACTTCAACGCCATCTACGCCTGCTTCTTTACAAAGCTCTGCTGTTTTTGCAAAAGCATCAATGATTTCGTTAATTTCTTTAACTGTTATTTGGCGGCATTTAACCTTGTCAGACCAACGTGATGGAAGTTCGCTTGGGCTTGCACATTGATATTTAAGGTCAATAATAGGTTTAATAAGCGTGCTAATTACAGGTGAGTTATGAAGGGCTACAAGTGGTGTAGGTATTGCCCATGACCTTCCCATACCCGCAGTAATTTGTATAAACAACTTTGCGCCTGTTTTGTGAATTTCTTTCATAAACTCTTTAAGTTCTTTAAACATTTTTTTGTTTTTATAAAGCCATTGACCCATAAAAGTACTTTTGATTGGTGCAATACCAGGAATAATAAGGCCAACATTGTTTTTGGCTTTTTCTATAAAAAATTTGGCGGCCTCTTTGTCAAAATGGTTGCCAGTTTTTTCCATCCATCCAAAAAGTGATGTTCCACCCATTGGGCAAAGAACAATTCTGTTTTTAATTTCAACATTGCCAATTTTCCAAGGCGTAAAAAGCGCTTGATATTTTGAATCTGTTTTTGTCATATAAAAATCACTCCTCTTTTAATATTTAAAATATTTACAAAAACATTTTACCAACTTAAAAATTTTTAATCAAACAATTATAAAAAAGATATGTGCTTTGTTTTAAAATTATTTATTACATTTAATTAACAAAATAATTAAAAGCAATATTAAAAGCTATTAACTCACCTAAATAAAGATAAAATAATTGCAAAACAGCATGTGTTTAAACAGGCATAGTATTAAATCGGTAAATTTATAGACTTTTAATTGCACGAATATTTTAAAAAAATAGAAATTGGTGCTATAATTTTTATAATTAAAGATTATATATTTTTAAAAGGAAACTTGTATGGATTATAATAAAGTTGGCAATTTTATAATGACAGAAAGAAAGGCAAAAAAATTAACACAAGCCAAACTTGCCGAAAAAATTTTTGTTAGTGAAAAAACAATTTCTAAATGGGAAAATGGGAAAGGACTTCCAGACACAAACTTATTGCCCAGATTGTGTGAAATTTTAGATGTTAGTTTAAACGAGCTTTTAAGTGGAGAAAAAATTATTGCAGATGATAACCATCAAAAAAGTGAACAACTTTTGCTAAGCATGGCAAAAGAATTGGAAAGAAAAAACAAAACAATTTGGAAAGATATGTGGATTATTATGACTATAAGTATGATTGCTTTATTTGCTGGTATTTTTCTTACTGCGTTTTTACTTCCTGAAGGAATCTGGCAACTTATATCACTTCTAAGTTTGTGTGCTGTGTTTTTAATACCTTGTTTTTATGCCTTAAAACTTGAGGTGAGCGTAGGTGCTTATAAATGTAAAAATTGTGGTTGCAAAATTATTCCAACTTATTCGCAAGCCCTTTGGGCAATGCATAGAGGAACCACACGTTATTTAAAGTGTCCTAACTGTAAAAAGCATACTTGGTGTAAAAAAGCATTAAATAAGTAAAATTTTAATTTTAAAATATAATCTAAACTTTAACTTTTTAAAATGTGTTTGCTAAATAAAAAATAAAACAATCCAAGATTAAAAACTTTGGATTGTTTTTTATTTTACAAGTTTTAAATCGGTTAGATTTAAATATGGTTGTTTAATTAAATTAATTAAACAAACTTTGTTTTTATGGATTGTTTACAATATTTAACACTTCTTCAAATTTTTCGCCATAGCCAGACTCATCATTAAAATGACCGCCACTTTTTATATTAATTATTTTTGTTGAAATGGTGTTTGCAAAATTTTTTAATACAGACAGATCAACATAAGGGTCATTTTCAGATATTATACAAATTGTTTGATTGCAATGCTTGCAAAAAGTTTTTAAATTATCAACGTACATACTTTGGTTAACGTTGTTATAATTGTCATCATTAACAAAATAATTGTTAAAACCACTTATCGAAACTAATTTTTTAATGTGTAAGTTATTTTGAATAATATATTTAATTGCAAAAACACAACCTATACTTCTTGTAATGAAAATAGAGTTTTTGTTTATTTTGTTTTTATACGGGTCAAGTGTTTTTGCCCAGTTTTTGTAATTTTGTATGTTAACACCTATAGGAAAGTCTAAACAAACAACTTCTCCTTGTTTTTCTAGTTGGTTTTTCAACCAAGGAAGGTAGTGTTCGTTACTGTTTCCAAAACTGCCATGTATAATAAAGTAATTGTTCATATTTATTCCTTATTTAAGCCTTCTTTTTGATTACTATTATGTTTAAAAATGTTAGATGAAACTAATATAGAAAACGCTAAAAAGCATTGAGCAGGGTAGTATGTGGCAAGGCAAAGAATATCTGTTATTTCTGGTAAGCCACCAAAAACATTTAACAATAACATTAAATCAGATATAAAAAACAAAATACTACCAATTACCAAAACAATATTTAGTAAGCTTTTTTGTGTTATTAAGTTTGAAATTGTTTTGCCAACCATTAAAGAGATTATTAAAGCATAAACCAAGCAAACAATCATCATGATTGCTTCGTCAAAATTAAAAAATGGTGCAAATAAA
>JAFQOM010000060.1 GCA_017403205.1 Clostridia bacterium
TTTAATAAATACTTTAAAAATAAATGTTTCACTATCTCTAATTGGTGTAATAATGGGAGAACTTCTTGTATCAAAAAAAGGCCTTGGTTATTTAATTAATTTTGGTTCACATAATTTTCTAAGACTATGTTTCTACATTTTTTAGAAAGTTTTGTAATAGTAATTTTTTTGTATACATTTGGCAATAAATTTTCTACGTTTTGCGGCCACTCAATAAATTTAATACTGGTTTTATCATCCAGAATCTCTTCAAAACCAATATTAATTGCTTCTTCTTCACTAGTTAATCTATACATATCAAAATGATAGCATTTGCATTTTGGAGTATTATATTGATTAACTATAGTAAAGGTTGGGCTTGTTATTGTACTTTTTACGCCATATGTTTTTAAAATTTGCCTTACCAAAACGCTTTTACCTGCCCCCAAATCACCACTTAATAAAACAACATCGCCACTTTTTAAGGTTTTGGAAAGCCTTTTGGCAAGTCTTTTTGTGGCCCCCTCTCCTATTGTAATGTGAGACATTTCTACTTTATCGGGTTGAACATTGTTTGTAAAAATATATAAATATTTTTGAAAAACTTTAAATAAAAGAGGCAAAACAACTGTAACTATAAAGCCAATAAATAAATATTTTAAAAAACTAAATATAACAATACCCGGCAAAATATTATCAATAAAATGACACCCTAATAATACAATTGTTGTTATTAATGCATTAAAACTTGTTAAAATTATATTATTTTTTACTTTATATTTAATATATTTGTTCTCAATATAACAACCTACAGAAAAAGATATTATTAGTCCCAAAAATTCAAATACGTGTGCATTTGAAAAATTGTTTGTAAAACTTTGAGTTAAAATAAACGGTGCTATTACAACAAAACTAACCAACGATACAATTAATCCAATAAAATATGTTTTATTTGTTACTTTAACAAATTTAAAAATTATTGAATAAATCAAAACACCAATTGCAATCCCAACAATACAATCTAATAAAAATGCTTCTGCAAAATATAATTGGCCAAATGTCACTGCAATTGTTGACAATATAAATGATGCTAATAATATATAATAAATTTTTTTGCTGCCTTTTGAAACATTAAGTAATGCGCAACTTGACAAGGCAAACGTCATTGTTCTCTCATTTGGTAGTGAAAAACCATAGCTATTTCTATTTGACAACAAAGCATCATCCTGAGCATAGGGTCTTTGCCTTTTTATAATGTTTTTTAAAAATAAAGTGCTAAAAATAAAGCCTGTTTGATAAGCCAAAAAGTACTTGTATGCAAAACCTTTGTCAATAAACAAATAAAAAATAGCAAAAATCCAAATAAAAAAAGATATTTGACCAAAGTAATCAAATATTGAAAATATAAATGTTAAAAATTCACTTGCTGAATTTTGCAACCAATTAACTAAGTTCACTATTATTCCCTTTTTAAAAATTATTTTTTATATTTTTTGTTAATTTTTTTTGTTTCTTTATTTTTTAATGTTGCAATTTTTAGTGTTTTAACTTCTTTTTGTTGATCTTTTATATTTTTTTTATGCAATTGCTTTTCTTCTTTTTGTTTGTCTTTTTTTATTTTATCAAACCTTTTTAAATTATTCCCTTCGTTTAAAAGTTTTTCTAAATTATATCTTTCTCTTGTTTCTTTTGTATAAATATGAATAAAACAATCTTCTAAATCAACAACAACCCAATCGCTTGTAACAAGCCCCTCTTTATTATAAGCTTGCGCTAAATTCAACTTTATGGCCTTTTCTATAATATAATCAGCAAGAGCCTTTGCATGAGCAACGCTTGTTGCTGTTGCCAAAATATAAAAGTCGACTGACTTTTTTAACATAGTCGCATTACAAACTGTTATGTCTGTTGCTTTTTTATCTTCCAAAAATTGACATATATCATAAATCTTTTTAGATACTTCCATAAATATAAACCTCTAATATTGAATTTATTTTAGCAAATTGACATCAAAAAAACAAGTAATAGCCATTAATTTGTGTTTATAGATAAAAAATGTTTAAAATATAAAAAAAAGAAAATACTTTTTATGTGAAAAGCTTAAAATTAGCATATATTATAGATTTTATTTTTATTAATTTTTTAATTTTTTTAATTATATTTACTTGGGCTAGATTTTTTACAAAAAGCATATTACTATCTTTTTTTATTGCAATTGTTTGCAGCGGTATTTTTGTTTTTTTTTAAGATTTTCGTTTATAAAAATAAAAGCAACAAACTAAATATTTCGACAAACTTACAAAAAGATATAAATAATTATATACTTTCGCTTTTGTCAAATACTAAAAAAGAAAATTTAGACTATGTAAAAGAGTGTTTAAAAACAGATTATTTAAAAACTGATGAAGATAAAAATTTAATTTTTACAAATTTTAAAACAGTTTACTGCCCTGTTTTTTTTGAAAACACTCTAACCTTACCCACAGCATTAAAACACATTAAATTTGCCATAACAGATAATAACAAAAAAATAATCTTTTTGTGCAATGAAGTATCAGAAAATCTAAAAACAATGTTATGTAATATAGATAATATTGATGTTGAAATTTTAGATAAAAATAATATTTTTCAAAAATTTTTTTTGTTATATCAACAGTATCCAAAAATATTGTTTGACCGTAAAAAACAAAAAAAAATAAACCTTAAACAATTAATTAATGTTAGTTTTAATAAAAGCCGAAGTAAAAAATATTTTTTATCTGGTTTGTTTGTTTTGTTTTGCTCTTTATTTGTTAAACTTAACTTTTACTATGTTTTTTTAAGCACATTATTGTTTTTGTTTGCAATAATTAGCCTAACAAAAAAAACCAGCTAAAAACTGGTTTTTTTTATAAAGTTTATTTTAATTCTAAAGCGTGAGTTTTGTTTTTAGGGTTAAATTTATAAACAATAATCTTTCTGCCTATAACCCCAACAACGTCGCAACCTAATTTTTCTGCTATTTGATTTGCCAAATCTTTAGCGGACTCATCACAATTTTGTAAAACATTTATTTTAATAACTTCCCTTGCAGTAAGCGCTTGAGAAATACCCTCTAAACAAGCAGCACTTAAGGCATCTTTGCCTATTTGGCAAACAGGTTGTTGGCAAGCAATTATCCTTTTTAAATAAGCTCTATCTTTTGATGTAATCATTAATTTTTCCTTTTAAAAACTAAAATAATTTTAATTAAAAATTAAACATTGTCAATACCTAGATTATATCAAAACAAAAATTATTCTACGTATTCAAAATCAACTTTTCCTATTTTAACTGTATCTCCATCTTTCATGCCTTTTTGTTTTAGCAAGTCTATTATACCGTCATTTTTAAGACGTTTCCAAAAATAAGATAAAGATTCATAATCGTTAACAACAATACCCCTTGCAATATTTTGTATAAATCCACCAGACACCTCGTATGTGTTATTGTCCAATTTGTCAATATTAATTGCAGTAGTATCCTTTTTGTCAAAACCAAACTCTTCTACCATAATTGGTGTTTGTGGTGGAAGTTTTTCTAGTTCTGTCCAAATATTTCTAATAAGCTCTTCAATGTTTTCTCTACACAATGCAGAAATACAAACAACTTTGTGTTTTTTACCCAACCTATGTTTAAACTCTTCTACAACAAAATAATCTCTAATTCTGTCAATTTTATTTAAAACAACTATTTGAGGCAAAGCTGCTAATGTTTTGTTGAAGTTTGCAAGCTCTTTGTTAATAGACAAAAAGTCATCATAAGGTTTTCTGCCATCAGCTGAAGAAATATCTATAACATGAACAAGAATTCTTGTTCTTTCAATATGTTTTAAAAACTCATGACCCAAGCCTTGACCTTCACTTGCGCCGTCAATCAAACCAGGGATGTCTGCAACCACAAAACTATGGTCATAATATTTTACAACACCCAAGTTAGGTGTAAGTGTTGTAAAATGGTAGTCTGCAATTTTAGGTCTTGCATTAGAAACAACAGACAATAATGTACTTTTGCCAACATTTGGATAACCAACCAAGCCAACATCTGCTAAAGTCTTAAGCTCTAAAATAACAGAGTGCTCTTTTGTAACTTCGCCTGTTTGAGAAAAGTGAGGTGCTTGTCGTGTTGGAGATTTAAAAAATGCATTACCCTTGCCACCTTCTCCGCCTTTTAACAAAACATAGTCTTTATCTTCATAAAATAAATCTGCTATAATTTTTTTAGACTCAAAATCTCTAACAATAGTGCCGCGTGGAACTTGAATAACAAGATCTTGTCCACCTTTGCCATTTCTATTATTTTTTTGGCCTGGCTCACCATTTTCAGCTTTAAAATGAGTTGAATATCTAAAGCCAACAAGATTGTTTAAATCTTTAGAAACTCTAAAGATAACATCTCCGCCTTTACCTCCATTTCCGCCATTTGGCCCGCCATTTGCTATGCCCTTTTCACGCCTAAAAGAAATGGCGCCCTTACCACCATTTCCTGCTTTAATAAAAATTCTTGCGGTATCTATAAACATAACCTTTTTATCCTTTTAAGTTTAATTGAAATATACAAGCATTAAGTCTATTAGTAAATTATAATATAACCTATTAAAATCTCAAATTGTTTTTATTGTTTTATTTTTATCATTTTTTATTATTTTTATAAAAATCACAAAATCCCTTCAATTCACATTCTTTGCATTTTGGATTTTGAGAAAAACAAACATACCTCCCAAACAAAACAAGATAGTGATGAAACTGAGACCACTTTCCCTTTTGAACGTTTTTCATAAGGTCTTTTTCACAATTTAAAACATCTTTTGATTTACTTAAACCCAATCTATTTGACAATCTAAAAACATGCGTATCAACTGCAATTGCTGGTTTGTTAAATCCAACACTTAACACAACATTTGCTGTTTTTCTACCAACGCCAGATAAATTTGTTAACAAGTCTAATGTGTCTGGCAAATTGCCATCATATTTAGATACAATATCCTTTGCTAAATTAATAATAGATCTTGCTTTATTCTTATAAAACCCACAAGAATAAATTATTTTTTCTACCTCTAGAATATTTGCATTTGCTAAATCCAAGGGCGTTGGGTATTTTTTAAACAAATCTTTAGTTACTATATTTACTCTTTTATCGGTACATCTAGCAGATAAAACAACAGCTACAATAAGTTGGTAGTTATTGTTAAAGTCAAGCTCACAAGACGCTTGTCCAAATCTTTTAGCTAATAAATCAAAAATCTGATTTGATTTTTTTATCATTTTTTTATTTCCTATAATCAAATTGTTAATTTTTATAAAATTAATTATATCAAAATTCAATAAAAAAACAAAGTTAATAACAATTTTTTATGTTTTAACATATTCATTATTATTGTAAATATAAATACCTGCAAATGTATAAAAATTTCGTCTTTCAACAATATTTTGTGCTGTTTTTAAGGCTTTTTGGTCTATAAATGCAGATACTCCGCAAGAAACAGAAATTTGTCTTGGAGTGCTTACAATAGTAGATTTAAAGCCATACGAAGCTAAAATGCTTGCAAATTTGAGCGTTTCTGTTTTAGATCTAAAAACTACAAGATAATTCATAAAAAATACCTTTGATATAGAAATATTATATATCATAGTATTTTTTAAAAATTTTTTTTGATAATAAATTAAAAAGAGTAAAAAATGACAAAAATAATATATTTTGACAATGCTGCAACAACAAATTTTAAACCTTATTGCGTAAAAAAAACATTTTTTAAAGCACTAAAACAAAGTTCCAATCCTGGTAGAAGTGGACATAAACTTAGCATAAAAAATGCAATAAACGTGTGGCAATGCCGCGAAACTATTGCAAAGCATTTTAATATTGATAATCCTGAAAGCGTTATTTTTACAAAAAACTGCACGGAGGCACTTAATCTTGCAATCTTAGGCGTTTTAAAGGATGGAGATCATGTTATTTGCAGTGTTTTTGAGCACAATTCTGTATTACGACCTTTAAAACATCTAGAAATGCAAAATAAAATCACTTTAACCATAATAAGCCCTAAAAACAATAAAAACATAACCCTACTAGATTTAAAACCACATATTTTATCAAATACCAGCCTAATTTGTTTAACACACACTTCAAACGTAACCGGCATAAAACAAAACATTGAAGAAATTGGCCAATATTTAAAGCAAAAAAACATACTATTCCTGGTAGACTTTGCACAAGGTGCCGGGCATTTTTTAGTTGATATGAAAAAAAACAATATAAACTATTTGGCTTTTGCCGGTCATAAAGGTTTTTTTACGCCTCAAGGAATTGGTGGACTTGTAATAAATAGCACAACTTTACCAAAGCCACTAATGTTTGGTGGAACAGGCACTGAAAGTGAACTTCCCTATCAACCCAATTCTATACCAGAAAGTTTAGAAAGCGGCACTCTCGCAACACCATTAATTTGTGCTTTAAATAGCGGTATAAAATATGTAGAAAAGCATTTTAAAAAGCACTCTAATTATGTTTATAATTTAACAAAATATTTAATTGATAATCTAAAGACAATAAA
>JAFQOM010000061.1 GCA_017403205.1 Clostridia bacterium
CAACAAAAAAACATCTTAGAAGAAGTTGCTAAAACATATAAAAATTATTTAAACAAAAAACAAAATATAAGCGAAATAAAATTAATATTGCAAGACAATAATTTGTGTGATAAAGAAAAACAACAATTTGAAGAAGAATTAAAGTTAGCTAAAGAAGAATTATGTGAAATAGAAAAAGATTTGTTAACTAAGTATAACAAGCTAAATGCAGTTTATTGCAGTGTTGTTATAGAAGTTGTTAACAATTCAACTGAACAAAAATTATACTTTGATTTAATTAAAGGCTACCAAAATTTTTGTTTAAACAACAATTTTAGCATAAAGAAAACAGAACAAAAAAACACTACAAAACTTTATGTTTCTGGTTTAAACGCAAAACAAGTTTTTGACAAAGAAAAAGGAAGTCACAAAACAAGTTTGGATACAAATTTGTGCTATGTTTTTGTTTATGAGCAATTAATAGATAATGATTTTTATTTTGACGAAAGTGATGTAGAGTTTTCAACAATGCGCTCTGGAGGGGCGGGAGGGCAACATGTTAATACAACAGATAGTGCTGTTAGGGCTACGCACAAAAAAACAAGTATCTCTACGGTTTGTCAAAACGAAAGAAGTCAATTTCAAAACAAACAAAAGGCCATGCAAACTTTAAGAGAAAAGGTTTTTGATTTTTATTTAAAAAAGCAAAAAAAGGCAATAGAAACCGAAAAAAAACAACAGCTCAACTTAATAAAATCTGTGCCTACAAAAATTTATGATTATCAATCAGGCTTAATACAAATACACTCAAATAAAAAAGAAACTGTTTTAATAAAAGATTTTTTGGAAGGAAAAACAATTTAAATTAAAAATAAGGAGGTGAGAATATGCAAAACAAGCAAATGGTTTTGTTTGTTGACTGTGGCAAAACAATTTTAACAAGCACAAGTTTGTTTTATAAAACAGAAAATTTTATAAAGCAAACAAAGCATATTTCTAATTTGGATATTCTCCTTTCTAAACTATGTGAAAGTATTGTTTTTAATAAACACCTTTTTGAAAAATCAAAAGAAGATAATACGGCCCTTAACTGTTTTTCACTAGAAACAACTGACGGTTTTTTTAGGTTTATGTTTAAATTTGGTTATCAAATTAATAATGACCTTAACAAACAAGATATTGTTTTTTTTAATAGTCTATCAGGCAACAATCAACAAAATATAAAAGTTGATGAGTATGTTAACAATAATAGTAAAATAGAAATATTTGTTAATCAAGAAAAAAATTTGGTAAAAGCTCAAGACTTTAATAAATTATATTTAATTTCTAACATTTCAAACATAAGCCTGCCAAAGCTTAATTCAGAACAAAAAGAGATTGTAGAAACAGTTGATAAAAATATTTTAGTGCAAGGTGTTGCTGGTAGTGGCAAAACAAACATTTGTATAGATAAAATTATATTTTCGGCTTGTAAGGGTTTTGGTGGAAAGGTTTTGTATACCACCTATAGCAGGGGTCTTTTGGTTGATACAAAATTAAAAGTAGAAAAATATAAAAAAGATTTAGAAAAAATTTTGCAAGACTATTTAAACAATAAAGTTGTTTTTTTAGATGATAACCATAAAAAGGCTTTAGAAAATAAATTAGGCATTTATTTTTTTAACAATGATGATAATAAAATTTTTAAAAAAATAGAAGATGTTATAAGTTATTTAACACACAAGGTTGACTATTATTTAATAGAAGATATTTATAAAAATAAATTTGGAGAAGCTTTGTTTTCTAGTGAAAATTATTTTGTAAATAGCTATGCAAAAAACCTTTCAAATCATCAAATAGAAAAATGTTTTTTAAAGTTAAATAAGTATTCTAAAGAAATAATTTATAAAGAAATTTATGGCATGATTTATGGTTATTATACTTTAGAAGACAAGTTA
>JAFQOM010000062.1 GCA_017403205.1 Clostridia bacterium
CTTATATTTTAAAATAAATCTTCAAAACTTTTTGATTTTGTTTTTTTAAATATCTTTAAATACAAATCTGTTGATTTTGATGGTGCTATAAAATTTAAAAATCTATAAATTTTACTATCAAAGCCAAACACTTTGTATCTCTTTTTTTGAGCAATTTTTTTAACAATTTTCTTGGCAAGTTTATCTGCCGGCATACTAATTATATTTAAAATTTTTAAAAGTTTTTCTTCAAAAATTGGAGTTTTGTTATCTTTATTATAAAACAAATTTGTTTTTGTAAAACCAGGTAGATACGTTGCAACAAAAACCTTGTTGTTTAACTCGCTAGCCATGATTTTTGAATAGCTTGTTGCGGCACTTTTGCTTGCAGAATATGCGCTTTGCCCTGGCATAGAACAAACTGCAGCTACGCTTGTTATATTAATAATTCCACAGGATTGATTTTTGTTTTTAAAATAGTCACAAAACGTTTTGCAGCCCCTTACAACAGAATAAAAATTTGTATCAAAAATTCTTTTTATATCCTCTTCTAAAATATTTTCTGCTTTTAAAAATGGCAACATTGTTCCTGCATTGTTAATTAATATATTACAGTCTAATTGTTGTGCTTTGTTAAAAATATTTTCCCAATCTTTTTCTTTTGAAACATCAGCAGAAATATAATCAAAATTTACAGAATAGTCTTTAATCTCGACATCTTTTTTGTTTGAACGAATTTTAATACTTTGCAATTGTTTTTTTAAATCTTCTAATTTAGAAGGATCCCTTGCAACGCCCAAAACAAAACAATTATATTTCGTTATAAAGATTTTTGTTAACTCTTTGCCAATTCCACTTGACGCCCCAGTTATAACAATTCTGTTGTTTTTTAGCCAATTTTTCATGTGTTTATTATAGCATATTTTGTAGAAAATCTCAACAATATACACCACTTATACACATGCAAAATTAACAAACAAAAAATTAAAAAAGCATGTTTATACATATTTTTTTATACCTTAAATTATAAAAGATTTTAAGTTGATTTTGTTTATAGTTTGTGTATAATATTGATATATAAAAATAGATTTATACCCTGAAAACAAAAGGAATTTTTTTATGAAACTTGGAGTTGTTGGCCTACCTAATGTTGGCAAAAGTACACTTTTTAACGCAATAACAAAGGCTGGTGCAGAAAGTGCAAATTATCCTTTTTGCACAATAGAACCTAATGTTGGAATTGTTGACGTGCCAGACAGAAGACTTGATGAATTAACAAAACTTTATAATGCACAAAAAACTACGCCTGCTCAAATAGAGTTTGTAGATATTGCTGGCCTTGTAAGAGGTGCAAGCAAAGGCGAGGGCTTGGGTAACAAATTTTTAAGCCATATCAGGGAAGTAGATGCAATTGTTCACGTTGTTAGATGTTTTGAGGATGAAAAAATTATTCACGTTGAAGGCAAAATAGCACCAAAAGAAGATATAGAAACAATTAATCTAGAACTTATTTTGGCCGACCTTGAAAGTGTTGCAAAATATTTTGAAAAAGAAACAAAACTTGTTAAAAGTGGAGCTGGCTCAAAAGAGCATTTGGCCATTCTCGAAAAATTAAAAAGCACATTAGAGGCAGAAAAATGCTTAAGAACTCTTCCTTTTACTTTAGAAGAAAAAATTTATGTTGACTCTTTGTTTTTATTAACCTCTAAACCTGTAATATATGTTGCAAATATAGCTGAAACTGATATCTCTAAAGACGAAAACTCTTTAGATCTTGTTAACCAAGTTAAAGAATATGCAAAAACAGAAAGCGCTAAAACACTTGTGCTAAGTTGCAAAATTGAAGAAGAATTAATATCTCTTGATCCAGAGGAAAGAGAGTTGTTTAAAGAAGAATTAGGCCTAACAAGTAGCGGGCTTGAAAAACTTATTGTAACAAGCTATGATTTGCTTGGACTTATGAGTTTCTTAACAGCAGGTGAAAAAGAAGTAAGGGCTTGGACTATTGTAAAAGGTACAAAAGCGCCTCAAGCAGCTGGAAAAATTCACACTGATTTTGAAAAGGGCTTTATTAGGGCAGATATTGTTAAGTATGACGATTTAATATCATTAGGCAGCTATAACCTAGCAAAAGAAAAAGGTAAAGTAGCCAGTGTTGGCAAAGATTATGTTATGCAGGACGGTGACGTCGTGTTGTTTAAATTTAATGTTTAACAAAATAAAAAAGACCAAAAATTTTGGTCTTTTTATTTGTTTATTTATCAATAAAAACCTGGTTTATAGCAAATTTGTTGTTATTATTTATTGTCAACTTTTGCCATGTAAGCAATAA
>JAFQOM010000063.1 GCA_017403205.1 Clostridia bacterium
GCCATACACCGTGTGGGAGCCCGTCATCACCCGAAACGACGAATACGTCTACGTGCGCCGTATAGAAGAAGATGCGCAGCAGGTAGAAGTAGCGAGCAACGAATAAATATGTTAAACCAATAAAATATACAAGTGCTAAACAGGCAAATTTGTTTGATGGTATTGCAAATTATTCAAAAGAAATACAAACTCAAAGTTATGTTGTGTATGATTTTGAAACAACAGGCATAGACCCTCAATCAGATGAAATTATTGAAATTGGCGCATTAAAAATAGAAAATGGTAAATTTACAGAGGTCTTTACAACTTTGGTAAAGCCAAAAAAATTAATTCCACCTGATGCTACAAAAATTAATAGAATTACAAATGAAATGGTTGCTAATTGCTATACAATAGAACAAATATTAAATGATTTTTATTTATTTTGCAAAGACTGCCAAATGGTAGGATACAATAGTATTTCGTTTGATAGCCAATTTTTAATTAATGCTGCAAAAAGGGTTGGATTAAATTTTTCAAACGGCCAACTAGATGTTTTTTTGATGGCTAAAGAAAAGTTAAAAGGGCTTAGAAATTATAAACTAGGCACTGTTGCAAAGTACTTAGAAGTAAATTTGATTGACGCGCATAGGGCGTTAAATGATGTTATAGCAACTGCAGAGGTGTTTATGAAGTTATATTAGAACTAATTTAAGCACTCTTAAAATCAAAAAAGTTGATATTGATTTTTGTTATTTAAAAATCTTTTTTAACATCAGTTATAAAAAAGACTAAATATTAACAAATTTTTGTTATATTTAAACTAAAAAAGTACTTGAAATCTATTTTATAATATGTTATATTATATTCAGCTTAAAATTGATACTTTAAGAGTGGGGTTGCAAAATTCCACTCTTAATTGTTACTAAGGGGCAAAGTTAAAAAGGAGAAGGCAATTTATGCAAGGTAAAACAGCTAATATAGTTTGTCAAAATCTTGAAAATGTTATATCAGACCTTGGCTTTAATTTGTATGACGTAGAGTATGCAAAAAAGCAAAATGGCATGAATCTAACAATATTTATCACAAAAGATAATGACAAAGTTACAATTCAAGATTGTGAGCTTGTACACAGAACTATAGATCCTTTGCTTGATGAGCTTGACCCTACAAATGGTCAAAGCTACTATCTAAATGTTTCATCAGTTGGATTAGACAGGCCGCTTAAACTTGATAAAGATTTTGAAAGGTGTTTGGGTCAAGAAGTAATAGCAAAAGTGTATGAGGCAATTGATAAACAAAAAGAATTTTTAGGTGTTATTAAAAGTTATACACAATCAGATGTCGTTTTAACATTATTAGATGGTAAAGAGGTTGTTATAGCAAGACAAAATCTTGCAAATTGCAAAATAAACATTAAATTTTAATCAAATTTTATAAATAAGGAGAAAATAAAAAAAATGATAAACAAGGACTTTTTCGCTGCATTAGAAGATTTAGAAAGAGAAAAGAAAATTAATAAGGAGTTTTTTATTGAAGCACTTGAAAGCGCTTTAACATCAGCTTATAAAAAGAATTTTGGCGAAGCTAAATCTGCTAGTGTAAGATTAAACCCAGAAAAAAATTCAATAAAGGTTTATAGTTATAAAACAATTGTTGAAGAAGTTGTTGATTCTGACAAAGAAATTAGTTTGGAAGATGCTAAAAAAATTAAAAAATCTTATGCAGTAGGCGATATTATTGCAGAAGAAGTTACTCCAAAAGAATTTGGCAGAATAGCAGCTCAAATTGCAAAGCAAGTTGTATTGCAAAGATTAAGAGAGGCAGAACACCAAGTTGCCATGAGTGAATTATCAGAAAAACAAAACGAGCTTGTAACATGCGTTGTAAGACGTATTGAAGCAGGTGTTGTTTATGTAGAAATCCCTGGCTCTAAAACAGAAGGCGTCATGAACGAAAATGACCAAATTCCAGGTGAAAACTATCAAACAGGCGACAGAATAAAAGTTTATGTTAAAAACATAAAAGATTCTACAAAATCAACTTATGTTTCAGTTTCTCGTAGCAACGCTGGTTTTGTAAAAAGACTTTTTGAGCTTGAAGTACCAGAAATTAAAACAGGTGAAATCGAAGTTAAAAACATTTCTCGTGAAGCTGGATACAGAACAAAAATGGCTGTTAGCTGCCAAAATCCAAACGTTGATGTTGTAGGTGCTTGCGTTGGCAATAAGGGTATGAGAATTAATGCTATTGTTAATGAGCTTAACGGAGAAAAAATTGATATTATTGAATATTGCGAAAATCCTTTAGAATACATCGCAAGAGCGCTTAGCCCAGCAAAGGTAATAACAGTTTATGCTTTAGAAGGAAACAACTATGCTCGTGCTGTTGTTCCAGATGACAAACTATCTTTAGCAATTGGCAAAAATGGTCAAAATGTAAGATTAGCAGTTAAACTTACAGGTTGGAAGATTGACGTAAAAAGCGAAAGCGTTGCAAAACAAATTGACGGAGAATTGTTTTTAAATATTGAAAAAGAAAATTATTTAGAAAATGAAGATCAATCAGAAAATTTTGATATTTCAAATGACTAATTTTGAGGTATAAAATGGAAAAGAAAATTCCTTTAAGAATGTGTGTTGCATGCAGAACAATGCAACCAAAAAAAAATTTGATTAGAATTGTAAAAAATAGTGAAGGCGATATTTTTGTAGATAAAACCTTTAAGGCAAACGGCAGAGGGGCATATATATGCAATTCTGTTGAATGTTTAGAAAAAAGTATAAAAACAAAAGCGCTAAACAGAGCTTTTAAATGTGAAATTAGCGCAGAAATAATAGAAAAGTTAAAAGAAGAAATAAAATAGATTTAGTTGCACAAAGCAAAATAATAGGGAGTAAAATTTTGAGCGAAATTAACAACGAAGAAAAACAACAAAACATTAATAATATTAAGGCTTTATATAAAGTAAACACAGATGGTGAAATACCAGCATTATTTCATGAGGTTAAAAAAGCAAAACAGCAAATTTTTGCTATAGCAAACTCTTTAAAAGAAAGGATAACTTTTATTAAAAACGAGCAAGTTCAAACTCAAAAACAATTTGTTGAAGCTGAAACGGGCATAGAGGTTAAAGAAAATGTTTCTAAGGTTTCAAAAATTAAACAACAGCCTCAAGAAGAAAAGTCTTTTGCAGAGCTATTTGCTTCTACTATAGAAGATAAAAAACCAGAGCAACCTGCACAACCAAAACTTCAAGCACAACAAAAGCCAGCTGTAAGCAATCAAACTCGTCTAAAAACCGAAAATAAGACACAAGAACAAAAACCTTTTGTAAGACGTGAAGGTTTTGTTGCTCATGACCAAAAACAAAACAATCCTAACTTTAAGCCTTATCAATCAAATAATTATCAAAACAACAATTTTAACAGGCAAGGTCAAAATCAAAACGCTGGCCAAAACTATCACAAACCATTTATTGCAAACCAAAACAATGGGTTTAATAGGCAAGGGGGCGGCCAAAATGGTTATCAAAGACCATTTAACCAAAATACTCAGGGCCAACAAAACAAATTTCAAAGACCTTATGTTAATAATAATGCTCAAAAACAACCTTATAACGCTCAAAACAAGTCTCTAATGGGTATTATACCTAAAAAGACAAACACCTTAACATCTGCAGCAACTGCATTTGCTACAAAAGAAAGGGACTTTAGTAATAAAAAGAAATCAACAGACAGACCAAATGATGATGAAAGAAGAATTAATAAAAAATCATTGTTGCGTCGAGGTTTAATAGAAGAACATAACATAGAAGAACGTATGGTTACACGAAAGTTAAAACTTAAACGCACAAAAGTAGAAGCTGCACCTATTGTTAGTGCACCTATTACAAACGCAGTTATTACAACCTCAAATTTAACTGTTAAAATTTTATCAGAAAAAATTGGAAAGCCTGTAACAGAAATTATCAAACAACTTATGTTGCTTGGCATTATGACCACTATTAATAGTTCTATAGATTTTACTACAGCAGAATTAGTTGCAAACGAATTAGGCGTTACACTAGAACTTAAGGTAGAAAAATCTTATGAAGAAAAACTTAAAGAAAATGCTGTTATAGATGACGGCACAAACAACGAAAAACGTCCTCCAATTGTAACGATTGTTGGCCACGTTGATCACGGCAAAACATCACTTCTTGACTATATTAGAAAAACCCACGTTACTTCACGTGAGGCGGGTGGCATTACACAAGCAATTGGTGCTTATTCTATTAACTGGAACGGGGAGGATATTACATTTATTGATACTCCTGGTCACGAGGCATTTATTAACATGCGTAAGCGTGGCACAGAAATCACTGACGTTGCGGTATTAATTGTTGCTGCTGACGACGGTATAAAACCTCAAACAGTAGAGGCAATTAAACATGTTAAAGAAGCAAAAGTTCCTATGATTGTTGCAATAACAAAAATAGATAAGCAAGAAACCAACATAGAAAGAATTAAACAACAACTTACAGAATACGAAGTATTGCCAGAAGAATGGGGTGGTGACACAATTATAGTTCCTGTTTCATCGGTTACAGGTGAAGGCGTAAATAAACTTTTAGAAATGATTTTATTGGTTGCAGAAATGCAAACTTTAAAATGCAACAAAAAAAGAGCAGCAGTTGGTACTGTTATTGAAGCTCAACTTGATAAAAACAAAGGACCAATTGCAAATGTTATTGTTCAAAACGGAACACTTAAAATAGGTGATTGTGTTGTTTCTGGTTTTGCAGTTGGAAAAATCAGAGCAATGACAAACGATAAAGGAAAAAGCATTATTAAAGCAGGCCCTTCAACGCCAGTTTCTATTATGGGGTTGGATAGCGTAGCTATTAGCGGTGACTCTTTCCAAGTTGTTGATGAAAAGTTTAGTAAAGCTGTAATTGAAGAACGTAAAATTAAAATGGCTCAAGCAAAAATTGAAAGCGGCATGCCAAAGAGTCTTGATGAATTCTTAGCTACACCTGTGGAAGAAGCTAAAAAGACATTAAGCTTAATTATTAAGGCAAGCAGTCAAGGCTCAGTTGAAGCGTTAAAACAATCTTTATTAGAAATTAAAAATGATGAAGTTAAGGTTGAAGTTGTTTCTAGTGGTGTAGGCAATGTTACAGAAAATGACATTCAACTTGCAAAAGTATCAAATGCTACTATCGTTGCATTTGATACAAAAGTTCTTGCAAAAATATCTAACTTTGCAAAGCAAAACAAGATTGAAATTAAAGAATACAATATTATTTATAAGGCAATTGAAGAAATAGAAAAATTGTTAAAAACAATGATGGCTCCAAAATATACCGAAAGAGTTGTTGGCCATGCTGAGGTTAGAGCATTGTTTAAAATTAGTTCGGTTGGAACTATTGCCGGTTGTTATGTTCTTGACGGTAAAGTTGTTAGAAATGCAGAAGTTAAAATTACAAGAAAAGATGCCGTTATTCATGAAGGCAAAATTGCAACACTTAAACGTGAAAAAGATGACGCAAAAGAAGTTGCTGCTGGTTATGAATGTGGTATTAAAATTGATGGCTTTAATGATATTCAAGAAGGCGACATTATTGAATGTATCTTAAAAGAACAAATTTCTGTTTAATTAAAGGTTTAAAAAATGAGTAATAGATTAGAAAAAGTTAATTCACTTGTTAAAAAATACCTAAGCGAAATTATTTCAAACGAGCTTAACGACCCTAGATTAGAAGGCAGTATGATAACAATTTCAAGTGTAAATGTTTCGCCAGATTTAAAATATGCAAAGGTATTTATAAGTGTTTATGGGGGCACACCTCAACAACAAGTTTTAAGTTTGATTAAAAGTGCTAGTGGTTATATAAAAAAGCTATTAGCACCTAAGCTTAACTTAAGATCAACACCAACTCTTGATTTTGGTTTAGATACAACATGTGAATATAGCCAAAAAATTAATGATATTATAGGTAAGTTTAGTTATTCTACACAACAAGATGATGAAAATGCTGAAAACAATACAGATAACTAATCAAATGATTAAAAGTTTTTAATATTTTAATATTGATTTAACAAAGAGGAAATATGAAAGAAGTTTTAAAAATTTTAAACAAATATAACAGTTTTGCGCTGTTTAGCCATATTAGTCCGGATGCTGATGCTTTAGGCTCTATGAACGCACTTAGATTAACACTTAAAAAGATGGGTAAAAAAGCTTTTGTTTTTTGTGATGGAAAAATCCCTCACAACATAGCTTTTTTAAAAGTTCCACTGGAAGAAAAATATAAAAAAATAGCAAAGTGTGATGTTTGTATAATGATTGATTGCAACTCATTAGATAGAATAGGTAAGTATGCAGAATATTTCGACAATGCAAAAATTAAAGTTAATATAGACCATCACCAATCCATGAATTATAAATTTGATTATTCTTATTGTGACAGCACCTCACCATCAACAGCAGATTTGATGTATGAAATTATAAAAAATTTAGAGGTTACTATCAACTCTGACATTGCACTAAACTTGTACGCAGGTTTATCATCAGATACTGGTTGTTTTCAACACCCATCGACTAACAATATAAGTCATAAGCACGCCTATGAGCTTATAAATTATAAGTTTGATTTGCAAGAAGCAAATTATAATATGTTTAAGTATAAACAAAAAAATTATTTGTATTTTTATAAATCAGTTTTAAGGAATACAAAATCTTATTTAAATGAAAAAGTTTATATAACTTTTTTCAACTATAAAACTTATAAACGTTTTGAAAAGGTTTGTGA
>JAFQOM010000064.1 GCA_017403205.1 Clostridia bacterium
ACAACGTTGAAATATGTGCCAAGACGGGAACTGTTGGATGTACAAACAGTGCATACAAAGAAAATACCGATGCTTGGAACTTATCATATACCCCAGACATTTCAATGTGTGTTTGGGTTGGAAGTACTAATAAAACCAATTTGCTTAATAAAAAAATTACTGGAGGATCAATACCGACCCAAATAGCACAAAGCATATATTCTAAAAACAAATTTAAAAATAAAAAATTTACTATACCCAATGATGTAAAGATATGCGAAATAAATGATTTTGAATATATTAATGATAATAAAATTAATTTATGCTCTAACAACACGCCAGAAAGATATAGAAGAAAGGAATATTTTTCTTTGTCTAACCAACCAAAAACAGAATCAACTATGTTTATAGATATAGACAAGCCACAAATATCATTAAATGAGTGTAATAGATCTAAAATAGAAATTAAACTGAATGCAAAGAAACATCTAGCATATAACTTATATAAATATCTTGATGGAACTAGAATACATGTTGCATCTACTTCTAACAAACAAGGCCAAACCATTTTAACAGACAAAAATGTTATAAGCAATAAAGTTGTAAAATATTACGTTGAAGCAAAAATTAACAATTGTAATAAAGAAAAAGATATAAATGGTATTGAAAATTTTTATTGTAAGAGCAACGAAATTGATCTATATGTTGCATAAAAAAACCCATCTTAAATATTAAGGTGGGTTTTAAAAAATAGCTAATTTTTATATTATAGGGTGTCAAAAGAGTCAAAATCATTGTCACCGATGATATCGCTTGAAGACAATTCTTCTTTACTTGTTTCTGTATTTGCATCATATAGAGTTTGAATCAAATTTTTATCATCTTCATCAAATTGTTCTGACTGTTTTTTATTATCGACCGCACGGTCTGGTGAAATTATATTATCAACTATTTCCCTTGTTTTTGCGCTATTTTGTTGTTTTTTTGAGTTTAAGACCGATTGGTCGGCTTCAACATTTAACTTTGTTTGTTGTTGCAAGTTGTTTTTGCTATCAGCAAGTTCTTCCTCTGGAATAATCTCCGTACTTCCATACAAAGCATCTGTTTTTTTGTCTTCGTTATATAGCACTTTAATTCTTTCTAATAGTTCGTCATAGTCTGGCAAATCCTCAATAGATTGAAGTTCAAATCTTTTTAAAAATTCGTCCGTAGTGCCATATAGCAATGGTTTTCCAATAGCGTCTTTTCTGCCAACGACTTCTATTAAATTAAAGCTAGTTAACACTTGCACAGCGTAATCACTATTTACACCTCTTACTTGTTCAATATCTAGTTTTGTAACAGGTTGTTTGTATGCAATAATTGCAGCTGTTTCGAGTGCAGCTTTTGTAAGTTGCTTTTCTCTTATTGGATTTAATACTGTTGCAATGTCTTCTGCAAATTCCGGGTTTGAGCACATTTGAACAGAATTTTTATATGTAATAATATTTATTCCGTCATCTACATGTTTTGACTTTAATTCTTCAATAACCTTTTTTATTTGTTTTTCTTCGACGTCAAGTTTTTCAGCAATGTCTTTAATTTCTATTCCTTGCCCTGAGACAAATAATGTTGCTTCAACAACTTGTGCCAATTTTGATTTATCCGATAACATTTGATCCTTCCTCTTCTTTAAGTTCTATATCAATTTCATCATAAATAGATTGTTGTTTTACGATAATTTCTTGCATTTTTAAAAGTTCTAAAACTGATAGAAACAAGTTTATCATTTCGCTTCTTGTATAGTCAGACTCAAAAAATTCTGAAAAGCGCATTTTTCTTTTTATCTTTATATTCTCTCTTATTGAAATAATTTTATCAGCAAC
>JAFQOM010000065.1 GCA_017403205.1 Clostridia bacterium
AGAGGTTTTATATGAAGGGTAAAAAAATACTATTATTTTTTTTAATTATTTTTTTTGGCTTTAACTTTTTTGTTGGATGTAAAAAGATACAATCTATTGATGAAGTATCTAAAAATCTTTCTAATTATAATTTATTACTTAGTTTTGATGATAATACAAAAACTCTTTATGGAAAACAAACAGTAGATTATGTAAATTCCACCGACACAACTTTAAATGAGGTGTGGTTTCATTTATATGCAAATGCTTTTTCGATAAACGCAACTACAAAACCTGTTAGTTTATCTTACAAACAAAAGGCTTATCCTAATGGAGAAAGTTATGGCGGAATAGAGATAGACTCTGTTAGTGTTAATGATGAACCGTCGCAAGTAAACGTTGGTGGAGTGGATAATGAAGTTTTGATGGTTGATCTTAATAAAGATTTGTTTCCTAATGAGAGGGTTAAAATATATTTAACATATACAATTGTGCTTCCAAACTGTTTACACAGGTTTGGTTATGGCGACAACACATATAACTTTGGAAATTTTTATCCTATTGCTTGTGTATATGAAAATGGTGAATTTGACGTAGATGCATATGGCAGCAATGGAGACCCCTTTTATAGTGATATGTCAAATTATCAAGTAGAGATTATATGTGATGGTGATTTTAATGTGGCAACAACAGGAGATCAATCAATAAATAATGTGGATGAAAATAATAAAAGAAAAGTTGTTGCAACTGCAAAAGCTGTTAGAGATTTTGCTTTTGTTATGAGTAAAAAATTTGAAGTGATTTCTAAAAAAGCAGGCGATACAACGGTATTGTATTATTACTATGATGATGACAATGCTCAAGCATCACTACAAACTGGGGTAGACAGTATAAACACTTTTTCAAATTTATTTGGTAAATATCCATACAAAACCATGTCTGTTGTAAAAGCCAATTTTATTCATGGCGGGATGGAATATCCAAATTTAGTTTATATTTCAGATAGTGTAGAAGAGTATAAAGACTATAAAAACGTTATTATTCATGAGGTGGCGCATCAATGGTGGTATAATTTGGTGGGTAGTAATGCTTGTGAGTATGCGTGGCTGGATGAGGGGTTGACAGAATACTCCACCCTTATGTTTTATAAAGAAAATCCAACATATGATGTAAATGTAAAAGAAAGTATAGATGCGAGTTTATCAAGTTATCTTTTGTTTAGTGAAATTTGCTCATCTGTATATGGAAATTTTAACAGTGTTATGACCAGAAATTTAAACACATTTAAAGGAGATTTGGAATATGTTTATGTAACATATGTAAAGGGTGTTTTATTTTTTGATAATCTAAATGAGTTGGTTGGTAGTAAAAATTTTATTAAATCTTTAAAACTATATTTTAAAGAAAATTGTTATAAAAATGCAAGCCCAGGCAATATGATTAACTGTTTTGAAAAGGTGTGCAAGCGCAGTCTTGAAAATTATTTTGATTCTTGGATACAAGGTAAAGTGGTTTTGCAAAACTATTCAAATTAAACTAAGTTAATAAAAAATACATATTTTTCTTGTGTTATTTTAGTTTTGATATGATATAATCAAAGAGGTTGATTTTAATCAATCTCTTTTTAAATAAAAAATAAAAGAGGAGGTCATTATTTTTGAAAGTTGTTAATTTATCAAGTGGCAGCAAAGGCAATTGCACATATATAGAAAGCAGCCAAGCAAAAATTCTTGTTGATAATGGACTTACTCTTATTGGTGTAGAATCTAGGTTAAATGCAATAGGGGTAGAAGCTAATCAAATAGATGCAATACTTCTTACTCATGAACATGGCGATCACTTATATGGTATAAAACCATTTTTAAGAAAATATAAAAAAGCAAAAGTATATATTCCTGCTTTTGTTCAAAATTATGCAATATCTGGCATATGTGCTTTGCCTCAACAACAAATAGAGTGGTTTGTATCTTCTGATTTTTATATAAAGGATATAACAGTTTCTTCTTTTATTTTGCCGCACGATAGCAGGTTTTGTGTTGGATATAGTTTTATATTTGAAGGTAAAAAAATTAGTATTGCTACAGACTTGGGCTTTGTGTCTAATCAAACTTTGGCAAAATTAAGTGCAAGTGATATTTTGTTTTTAGAAAGTAATCATGATGAAACACTTTTACAAAAAAATCCTAAGTATACAGCAAGATTAAAAAAGAGAATAATGTCCAATCAAGGGCACTTGTCAAATGTTGCATGTGGTAGAGCATTGATACCTCTTGTTAGAAGTGGTGTAAAACAAGTTGTTTTGGCGCATTTAAGCGAAGAAAATAACACACCTATTTTAGCTTATAACACCATTAAAAAAGTTTTGGCAACAGATGGGATTGTAGAAGGTGATCATGTTTGCGTTGATGTTGCATTTCAAGATAAAATAGGTACAATTTTTAATTTTTAAAACAAACATTAAAAATAATTTTGTAATAAAACTTTTGTTTTTAGCAAAAATTTTTTTAATGATTGCCACAATATAAAGATTGTTGTATAATAAACACTGATATGAAAAAAGAATTTAATTTTAAAGATAGTGCTATTGCGTTTTTATTGTGTATTTTGGGCGTTTTGTGCGCCAGTTTTTTGTTGGTTCAAATTGTTGCAGGTGTTGCTACAAGTACAGGCCAAGACATAGAGGCTGTTAGCAGTAGTAGCTGGGTTGTTTATGTTAACATGTTTTTGTCTGCAATTATTTTTATCGCTGCCTTTGCTATAACATGCCTTATAACAAAAACTAAAAATTATGTAACAGCAAGCAAACTTAGATTTAAATTTGATTATAAAATATTTATAGCTACAATTTTGGCAAGTATAGTAACAATGGTTGCTTCAATTAACGCGACTGGGTTGTTTAATCATTTGTTTAGTTATATATCAATAATGCCCCTAACAAATAGTGTTGGCGTTCCACTTAATAATTTTTGGCAATTTTTGTTGATTGTTTTTCTTTTAGGTATTTTGCCAGCTGTTTGCGAAGAATTTTTATTTAGAGGCATTATTTACAATGGCTTTAGAAAAAAATTTAATGTAAAAATTAGTGTTGTTTTAAGCGCGGTTTTGTTTGCTTTGATTCACTTTTCTATATACAAAACCTTTTATCAATTTATTCTTGGTGTTATTTTGTCGTTACTTGTTTATTACACTGGCACTATTTTTTATTCTATGGTGTTTCATTTTGTAAACAATTTTTGTGTTATCTTTTTGAGTTATATAACACAATCTGGTTCTGCTTTGCAATTTGCAAGTTGGGGAGTTAAGGAAGTTTTATTAACATTAATTATTTTTGCAATTGGGGTAGTGGCCGTTTGCTTGTTTTTTGCTTGGTTAAAAAAGTACAGTTTTAAACATAAAAATTATTATAAGTTAGATTCAACACCAAACGCTTTGGGTGATATTGAATTTAATCATCTTGATAATTCATCAGCAGTTAGTTATGACGAGCAAGTTATTGTAAATCAAAAAAGCAGTAACGGTGTTATGCTTTTGATATTTACAGTGTTAATTGCGGCTGCTATTTGGAGTATAACTTCGTTTGGAGGTTTTATTTAACATGAAAAAATCTTCATTATTTAATGCGCAGTTAATTTATTTTATAGCGCTTATTATGTTTGTTTTAATGAGAATACTTGTTTTGGTGTTTGATGTTAGTTCTTCATCAGCGTCAATAGATCTTATTATTAACATCTTTATTCAAGTTGGAATTATGTTTTTGTTTCCAATTTTAGCGTTTAGCAAGACGCAAAAACAGAAAGTTAAAACGACATTTAAAGATTTTAATTATTCAAAAATAAGTTTAATTTCTTTAGTTATATGTGTTTTAATTGGCTTTTTATGTTATTTTTTAAATATAACTATTGCTTCTTTTTTTGGCAGCATAATCAGAATGCTTGGTTATGAAAGCGCTCCATCAGTTAGCAGTGGGCAAGGATCATCTACTTTAACTATAATGTCGTTTTTGTTAGAAGTATTTACTGTTGCTATTTTACCTGCTGTTTGCGAAGAAACAATGCATAGGGGATTGTTATTAAAAGGTTATTCAAGTTTAGGCATAAAAAAAGCAATTATATTGTCTTCAATTTTATTTGGCTTAATGCATTTAAATATTAATCAATTTTTCTATGCCACTATTTTAGGCTTTATTATTGCTTTGTCGGTTATAATTTCAAAAAACATCTTTCCAGCAATTATTATTCATTTTATGAATAATTTTTTGAGTGTATACTTTACTTATGCAACAACAAACAATTGGTTTGGTTCAAAATTTTACAAGTTTATGACAAGCTTTGTTTCACACGATAATTTAATTACATTTTTTGCCACCAACGTTGTTTTGTTATTGCTTATTTTAACGGGAATTGTGGTTTTGTTTGCAGCTTTATTAAAGCAAACAAGGGTAAAAAAAGTTAAAACCATGTTAAAGGATATTGCTGATATAAATAAGGAATATGAAACTAATCAAGAATCTTTGCAACAAGATCAAAATTTGGCAAATTTATACAATTTAAATACTTTAATGAGTCAATATAACATTAAAAGCTTAAACAGCATGGTTTTTACAGAGTTAGAAATAAAAACCCAAAAAGCCACAGCTTACGAAAAAATTCTAATAATATCTACTATAATCTTAGGTGGAATAGTAACCGCTTTTAC
>JAFQOM010000066.1 GCA_017403205.1 Clostridia bacterium
CGTGCAAAAAGAATTTCAACAGGGCTTTTAAATAAAGTAGTTAATGAAGCTTTTGCGCTCAATCCGCCGTCTTCAATCAAGGGTAAAATGCTTAGAGTTTATTATACAACTCAACCAAAATCTAAACCGCCGACTTTTGTGCTGTTTATCAATAATAAGGATTTAGTTAAAGATTCATATAAGAGGTACTTACTTAAAAAATTGCGCGACGCATTCGGATTTTTTGGGGTGCCCATCAGACTGTCTTTTAGGCAAAAAGGAGATAAATAATGTTGGAAGCACTTAATTCAATACTTTCTTCATATACAATTCAATCGTTTTATATTTTAATCGGTTTTTGTGTTTTGGCTTATTTGGTCGGTTCAATCCCAACGGGCTATATTATTGTTAAGGCTAAAACGGGTCAAGATATAAGACAAGTCGGTTCAGGCTCTACTGGTGCAACAAACGTAAAAAGAGTTTTAGGCAAAAAATGGTTTTTTATTGTTATGTTGTTGGATGCCTTCAAAGGTGCCCTGCCCGTAATTATTGCAAAATGCACTGTTTCATCCGGGCTTTTGTTAGATGTATTAGGAATTTATGCTGTTGCAAGTGCAGTTTTTGTTATAATTGGTCATTCAAAGCCTTTGTTCTTAGGTTTTCGCGGTGGCAAATCGGTAGCTTCCGGAGTCGGGACGATTTTAGCCTTATCTTGGCTTGTAGGACTTTCAATTGCGGTTATTTGGGGCGTGATTACATATATTAGTAAATATGTTTCATTGGGTTCAATTATTGCACTTTCTTGCTCGCCTTTTATTATGTATTTTTTAAATGAACCTGTTGCATATGTTGTTTATTGCGCAATTGCAGCGGTTTATATTATTTATTTACACAGAGAAAATATTGTTCGTTTAATTAAAGGTGCGGAAAATAAAGTAAGATAATTAATTCAGTATCATAAATTGCCCTAATCTAAGGATTGGGGCAATTTTTTGCGCTAAAAACACTTTATTAATTTATATATGAGGATATAAATGATAGAAGATTTAAAATTGCAGGGTAATTCTGTTAATGGTGTTGCACTAAATTCCGCAAATCGTTCGGATAGTGATAATCCGACTACCCAGTCTATATTTTATGATAATAATGATGTTGCAGGCGAAATTAATTGTGATGGCAAAATAGAAGGCAGTAAACAAGGGCAAATGGGTGATTGCTATTTGCTTGCTGCAATCAATGGTATAGCTGCAAAAGACCCTGATTTTTTCAAAGATATTATTAAAGATAATGGTGATACAATTGAAGTTTCTTTTAAAGGAGTTAAAGATAAAAATGAAAATTATGCCACCTACTCTATAAGTAAAGAAGATTTAGCTAAATTGGATACAGAAGAAGGCGAAGAATTAAAATACGAACTAAAAGATGAAAAAGGACGTGTTTCTTCTGTTTTTTTAAGTACGGCTGACAGCAATTATGCTAATGGTGATGACGATGTTTTGGCGCTTGAAGCGGCATATAAAGCTTTAAGGAAAGATGTTGCCGAAGGCAAGATAACAAATAGTTCAGGCAAAGCGATAGAGTTGGATGGCAATAAAACAAATATTATTAATAGTGGCTATATTGAAGATGCATATAGTGAAATTACAGGTAAATATGCAAGCACTTTTCGTATGGATAGCTTTGGTGCGCAAGATTTATTAGAAACACCTGAAAATTACTCAAGTGTTATAGGTTTTAGTATAGAAAAAACAAACAGCGACAAGGAATGTGTTGAAGTGGGTGGCTTAAAATTGCCCGGACGCCACGGATATACAATAACTAAAATAGATAAAAATGGAGTAAGTTTTATTAATCCGCATGATTCAACCAAAGAGATGACTCTTTCTATGGATGATTTTAAAAGTGTTGCAGATACCATAACTTATGATTACCAAAAATATAGTAATTGTGGTGATGAAATGGCAAAAAGTGTTAATATTTTAAATTCAGACGGTTTGCAAGAAGTAGATGTTTCAAATGAAGTGCAAGAGCTGGAAAAAATAAAAGAGGAATTTTATAACAAAATTGATGAAGCAAAAAATGAGAATTTAAATAAAGAACAAAAAACACCTGTTGAAACTCAAGAAACAACAAAAGAAAATAAAAGTTTCTTTGAACATATTGCAGATTTTTTTGGAAAAATAGGTGATTTTTTTAAACAATTGTTCGATTAAAAACAGCTTTTCTGAATTGTTTTTGCTTGCAAAATATTTTTGACCATGTATTATTAATATTGTCAGAAAATCCCAACATCCAAATAACGAAATAAGTCTTTTAAAAAGGCTCTTTTGTTGTTTTTAATTTTTTAGGGAAAAAATAGGTAATTATATACATAAGTTGAAAGGTATAGAACGTGGAAGAAAAAGAAACAGTTCAAAACGAAACAGTTGAAGTGGTTGAAGAAACCAAAGTTGAAG
>JAFQOM010000067.1 GCA_017403205.1 Clostridia bacterium
TATTATGAAACAAACAAAAATGCCAATAATTGAACAAGGCACAATTTTTAGATTTACATTTGATGTTGACAAATATGGTAAAATTACAAATATACAAACTTGGTCGCAAACTCCGAGCTATACACCACATGCAATTCAACATATTGCACCTGTAATAAAAAGTTTGCAAGGACAAACTATTTTAAATTTTCCTAATGGTTCAAATAGAATGTCCACTCAAGTAAAAGGAGGCTGGAAAATTTCATCTGAAGTAAAATATAGCTCTCCAAAAGATTATAACGACACAGAAGTAATAAAAAAATGAGGACAAAATGTATAAGTGCACTGAATGTCAAGCTGAATATAAAATAAAGCCCGATTATTGTGATTGTGGCAACGATACCTTTGATGAACTTAAAGAAACAATAAAAGAAGAAATTAAAAAAAGTGAAACAGTAGAACCTCAAATAAATCAATCAAAGGTGAATAATAATCAAACTACCACAAAAACAGACACGTCAAAATTAACAAATAAAAACGATAACCTTATAGGCATAATTTCCTTAATAATATGCCTTATTCTATCAATTATCATAATATTCATACCGACAAATACACAACCAGATGCTAAACAATCTAAACAAGAAAATTCTAAAAAAACAAACCTTTCTAATATCCCTGATATAGAAAAAATCTGGAATAATGAAACACCAAAACGTCAAACAACAGATACGAATAAAAATGCTACACAAAATAAAACTACTAATAATATAACAATAAAAAACACACAAAAACCTTCTGTAACAACACTTTCAAATACTACAAAAAATAAAGGAATAACAAAAAGCAATCAAAAAACAACTACAAATGTTACACCCAAAAAACAAACTGTAAACAAAACTACCAAAACAGTAACTCAAACAAAACCCAAAACTTCAGCTAATCAAACCATTACAAACAAACAAGAAATATCAAAATACATAATAAATTTAAGAAACCATATCGCTTCAAAAATTGATTTTACAACAGTAGTCGGAGATGGTGGTTGTTCCTTTACTTTTAAAGTAAACTCAAATGGATATTTAATAGAAAAAAAAACGAATCATTTATCAGATAACGAAAGTTTAAATGAAACAGTTTACAATGCTCTAAGACAAACTATTTCATACAATACACCTCCAACAAACTTTGACACACAAAAAGACCTAAAGTTATTAGTAAAAATGTATAATGGAACATTTGAAGTCCACTTAAATCAATAATTTCCGTAAAACTCATATTCTTGAACAGGTACATCAACCTTTTCAGGCGCACTTGTCATTGACTCAACTAAAACATTTGAAAGTTTTGAAAAATTGTTTACTCTGTACATCTTGCCACCTGTAATATCAGCTAAACAAGATAATTTACTAAAGAAACCTGAAACAAGAACGACATCAATGTGTACATCATTTCTTTGTTGCATAAGTTTTTTGGCAAATTCACAAGGGTCTCCACCACAATTTTCTCCACCATCAGTTATTAAAACAATTTTTTTCGGATAAACTCTATCTAATCCAACAAAATCTTGATTTACAGTTCTCTCCAAAGCATAAACTAAAGGGGTAGCGCCACCAATATCAACAGAATTCATGCCA
>JAFQOM010000068.1 GCA_017403205.1 Clostridia bacterium
ATACGGTTTATAATGTTCCGGATATAGCATCTGGGGTTATTGAGCAATCATTAAAGGATACTGCGCAAAATTATGCTTTAATTTGTTTAGCTGTATTTAATTTGGTATGTTTTCTTGTTGCTATTCCTATAGGTAATTTTGCTAAGAAATGGGGTAATAAGAAGGTTCATATTTTTTCTATGTTATCGATGGCCGTTGCATATTTAGGTTTGGCATTTTTTAAAACCAGTCCGGTTGCGGTATTGATTTTTATGGCGTTATCCGGTATTGGTTGGGCGAGTGTTTGCGCGTTGCCTTTTGCTATGTTGTCTAAGTATATTAAGCCTGGTACTGAAGGGTCTGTAATGGGGATTTTTAATATATTTATTGCTGGGCCACAGGTTTTTGTTTGTACTTTGGTAGGCTGGTTAATAAATGCTTCTGTTATAACTTCAGAAATTGGTATAAATCATCATTATGAATACACATTTTATATCGGTGCGGCGTGCTTGTTAGCAGCAGTTGCTGTGACAAAGACTATTAAAGAGTAATAAAATTGATTTTAAAAAGATGAAGACGGTAAGCTTATATAAGTTTGCCGTTTTCAATTTTATAAATTTGCACATCTTTTAAAAAGTCGTCTTCAAAAAGTAATGTATCTACAGATGTTATAATTGTTTGGGTATTTTTGTTTATGGATTTTAATAAATAATTTTGTCTTACATCATCGAGTTCGGCTAAAACATCATCCAGTAATAATAGAGGTTCTTCGCCTGTTTTGTCGGTTATTATGTCAAGTTCGGATAGTTTAAGAGCTAAAACTATTGTTCTTTGTTGTCCTTGGGATGCAAATTTTGTTGCCTCTTGATTATTTATGTAATAAATCACATCATCTCTATGTGGGCCAACACAAGCTTGACAACGTCTTATTTCTTCAGCTCTTTTTTCATCAAGCGTTTTAAGAAATTTACATTGTATATTTTCTATAGTTTCATTTTCTTCGTTAGCGTTTAAAAAAGAACAATCATATTTTATTGATAAATTTTCTGTTTCGCTTATAGATTTATGTTTTTGTTGCGCAAGTTTTTCTATTTCTTTAAGGTATTTTTTTCTTATAAAAATAATGTTACTGCCTGTAATTGATAATTGTTCGTTATAGACATCTAGGAGTGCGTTGTTTATTGTTCCTGTTTTTGCGCAATCTTTTAAAAAGTTGTTTTTTTGGATTCGTATTTTGTCGTATTTTGATAATCTGTCATCGTATGCAGGATAAATTTGAGAAATCGCATTGTCTAACCAGTCGCGCCTGTCTTGAGGTGCACCTCTTAAAAGCATTAAGTCGTTTGATGAAAAAAGTACTGTTTTGACCACAGTTTTAAAATCTTTGACAGTAGCTTTCGTGAGGTTTACTTTTATTTCTCTTTTCTTCTCGTTGTTATAAGCATAGTATAATGAAATATCAGTGTTTGCCTTTAAAATATCAGCTTCTATTTTAAAAAAAGTGTTATTAAAATTTATAAATTCGGCGATATTTGATGTTCTTGGACTTTTAAGTGTTGAAAGGAAATATATACTTTCTAAAATGTTAGTTTTGCCTTGAGC
>JAFQOM010000008.1 GCA_017403205.1 Clostridia bacterium
TATACAGAAAGAGTTAATGAAATATTAGGCTTTAATATTTTAGAAATTATTGACGTTAATGAACTTAAAGAAAAAATTGTTGCAACAAAATTATTTGTTATGGATGATTTTGATGCATGCAAAACACTTGGCGGTGTAATTGACTTAGTCTACAAACGCAAAATTAGAGAAAATATTATTCAACCAACAATTTTATATAATTATCCTGCATATTTGGTGCCACTTGCACGTAGAAATGACAAGGATAACAGACTTATTGATATGTTCCAAATCTTAGTATGTGGAGATGAGATGTGCAAAGCATACTCAGAATTGGTTGATCCAATTGTTCAAAGAGAAGCTCTTGAAGAGCAAGCAAAAGCAAAAGCTCAGGGCGATGATGAAGCTATGGATTTGGATGAAGACTTTTTAAATGCAATGGAACATGGTATGCCTCCAATTTCTGGATTGGGTTTTGGCGTAGATAGGCTTTTATGTGTGCTTACAAACCAAGATTCTATTAGGGATGTTGTCTTATTCCCATTGATGAAGTAAAATTTAAAACGATAATTTAAAAGGCAAAAGATCTTAATCTTTTGTCTTTTTTTCTATATTTTTACAAATTAGTTTTTATTATTTTAGAGTATAAACAATTTTAATGCATAAAATACTTAAGTATTAAAAGGATTTTTATGTGGGAATTTTGTGTAGCTTTTGATAATAAAACAGAGGCAATAGCTTTTAAAAATGCAATATATAGTACTATAAAAATTTATGGCGGATTAACAACTATTTTATCAACTAAAGGATATTTTAAAGTGCTAATAGCAACGCCAACCCAATTTTTAAATAGAATTAAGTCTTATCTAAAAGAAAAAATAGCTGAATCAATTTTGCTTAATTATAAAAAAAATTATATACTGAAAAATCTAAATTTTTGTATTTCTACAAACATTAACATGCAGGTTTTTTTAAAGGCAATTATTGTTTTTGACAGCGATACAGATAAAGATATAATAGTTCAAAAACTTAATTTTAAAAGTTGTTTAATGGTAAAATCTTTTATTGATTTTCAACTAAAATTTTTAAAAAAGAAGTGGCAGGAGCTAGTTGACTTGGCAAACGATAACGCTATGTATTTGGTTAGTGAAGACACTTTTAATGAACTTATAAAATTTATAATAAGCAATTTAGAATATAGATATTATATTGTAAATATCTTTTCTAAAAAGGATTGTTATATGTTGTGTGATACTAAGGGAGAGGTTATATCAGATTTTTTAATAGAAAAAAGTATTGTTTATGATGATAGTAACTTATTAACAACTCTTATAGCTTTAAATCCAGAAAAAATTGTGATTCATTGTAACAACAATGTAAAAGATAAAACAATAAATGCTTTATTTCAGTATTTTTCTAACAGGCTTGAAATTTGTAAATAATTTTTTATTGACAAATTATTTTTTAACCAATATAATAAAAATAATCATAGTAAATCAGTAGACAAGTAGTATTATTTTGGCTTTACCAGAGAAGGCAACAAATGGTGGAAGTTGCGTAAAAGATACAAAATAAATATGAAACCACTATTGTTCTGTGCTTTTTTAAAAAATTTTTATGCAAAAAAATTTTAAAGTGGTTGAATTATAAAAATTCAACAATAAAGGTGGAACCACGGAAAGTTTATAATTTTTCGTCCTTTGACAAATTTAAATGTTGTCAAGGGCTTTTTTTATTTAAAAAAGCCATATAACAAAAGCTTTTGACAAACAAAAATTGTTTTAAATGGGAGAATTATAGAAATGGAAGAAAAAGAATTAGAAATGTATAGGCACAGTTGCAGTCATGTTTTGGCAAAAGCTGTAGATAAAATTTTTGTAGGTGCCAAAAATACAATTGGCCCTGCAATTGCAGATGGTTTTTATTATGACTTTGATATTGTTCAAACTATTACGCCTGACGATTTTAATAGAATTGAAAAAGAAATGAAAAAGATTATAGCTCAAAACCAAGCTTTTAGAAGAGAAGTTATTTCAAAACAAAAAGCTCTTGAATTGTTTTGTGATAACCCTTATAAATTAGATCTTATTATGGGGCTACCAGAAAACGAGCAAATTTCAATCTATTATTTAGGTGAAGATTGGTTTGATTTGTGTCGTGGACCACACGTAGAAAACACAAAATTGCTAAAAAACTTTGCGTTTAAAATAAATAGAGTTAGTGGTGCATATTGGCGTGGTGATGAAA
>JAFQOM010000069.1 GCA_017403205.1 Clostridia bacterium
AAGATTTTTTTAAAAAGCTTGCAAAGAAATTAAAAAATAATTTGACCATAATTATAATTTTACTTATATTTTTGTTTTTGTTTATATGCGATAGCTCTTCTTTTAAAGTGGGAAATGTGATAATGGACAATTTAAAATCTATTGCGACAACATTTACCCCGACTACAGATTTGTTTGATGATGGCAGTGAAGTGTCATTTGTATCTTATTTTTTTGGTATGAAGATAGAACCTAAAGATGAATATGTTGATTTTTATTATCCAGTATCATCAAACAATTTATCTGTAAGTGGAGAGTATTTTTCTTTTTCACATACAGGTGTGGTAAATAGCATTGCAAAAGGCGAGGTAGTATCAATTGGTTATACAAAAGATGGGCTTAAATATATAGAAATTAAGCACCCAAATGGATATTTGTCAAAATATGTTGGTTTAGATATCGTTGGGGTAACAAGTGGAGAAAAAATTTATCAAAACAAGCCAATAGGTATGAGTAAAGCAAGTCAAAATTTAAAAGTATATGTTTTTTTTAATGATAATTCTATTTCATTAAGCGAGATTAAATGGAAAAATTAAAATTTAAAATCCACCCAACTTTTATTGTTTTCGCATGCATTTTAGTATATTTTAATAAACTTGTTTTATTTGCCAATTATTTATTAGTAATACTTATTCACGAGTTGTCACACGCCTTTGTTGCAAAAAGGTTGGGATATAAAATAAATTATATAAAATTAATTCCATTTGGCATCTGTTTAGATATAAATGGCAATGATATTATGCCAAATGATGAAATAAAAATAGCTCTTGCAGGGCCTATTTCAAATTTTATTTTGTCTCTTTTTATATTGGCGCTTTGGTGGATGGTTCCTTCAACTTATAACTATACATATTTGTTTTGTTATGCAAATTTAATAACTGCTGTATTCAATTTGATTCCTGCATTCCCTTTGGATGGGGGAAGGGTATTGTTGAGTGTTTTTAAGCGCTATTCCAACTCAAACCAAAAAGCTGTTAAAGTTTGCAAGCTTATAAATGTAGTTGTATCTGTTTTGTTGCTTATAATGTTTATAATATCATGCTTTTTTGAAGTAAATTTTACATATCTATTTGTTATGTTTTGTATTTTGTCGGGTGTCTTTGATAATAACAAAAATCAAAGATATTCTTTTATAAATTATTCAAATAAAAAAAAGATAAGCAAAATATTACGTGTAAAAACTTTGTGTGTTGATCATGCCGAACCCTTATATAAAGTTTGTAAACATATTGATAATTTTTCATACTTAAAAATTATAGTTTGTGACAGCAAAAAAAACATTTTGGGCGAGTTAAATGAAAGTGAAATTTTATCGTTTTTAGAAAATATATCTGCAACAACTTCACTTGGTTTTGTTTTAAAATACAAAAATAGGCTTTAACAGCACTTTTTACCTTAAAAAGCACTAAATTTTAAAAACAAATTGCTTAAAAACGTTTCACAAATTTTTTATAAATAGTTAAAATATAGTTGTAAAAAATATAAGGAAATAAAAAAATGAAGTACGTAAGAAACATAGAAGATCTTAAAAAATATACATTTGAATTTTTTGATAGTTTTTTATCACAAAACTTATCCGACCAAATGGTCAATTATTTTTTGCTTGGCATTGGCAATAAAGAAGATTTAGAGTCTCAAGCTGCAAATGTTTTAAGTCAAAGTACAGTTGAACTTGATAAAATTGCTGAATATGGCGAGGCAATTTTGCAGTTAAATGATTATCAAGATTTGTTAAAAAAATATACAGAACTATTGCTTAAATCACATCAGTTTGAACATTTATGTGCTTTTTTAAATAGGATATTTTTACAACAAATTGGTGATGCTAAATATAAAAGCAACAGAAGACAATATTCAATAAAAGAACGTTATTTTGATAGGTTTGTAGAAATTGTTATGTTTTGTCATATAGAAAAAATTTTATACACACCTTTCTTTTTAGCAATCTTCAATTCTGACGCAAAAAGCTTAATGTTTGATTATAAAGAGCCTTTAAAAGAATATTTAGACATATTTTTAAAAGAGGGTGATGATGAAGGATTTATATCAAGTCTTTTGTCTAGCGATAATAAAAACGGTATAAGCGAGTATGCAAACCAAAACACTATAAAAACCCTAAGTGTTTTGTTAAATGGATTTGTTCATGGTGAAATTACAAGTTCAGCTGTTTTAAAACAAGCCCTTAATAGCCATCGCCAAGAGGGATTAAATATTATTGAAGCATTACTACAAAATGATGATAGTGATGTAAGATACAAAGCCACTCAACTTTTAATTTTGATAAATGATGAAAGAAGAGTTAAAGACAGGCTTAAATATCTATACGAAAACACAACAGACGCAAAAATAAAAACTCTTCTTGAAAAAGAATGCAACTTTAATTCCTTAGTAAAGTTTAAAAATTCTGAAGAGTTTTATGATTTTGTTGATAAGGCTGTTACTCAAATACAAGAACGTTTATATGGTGCAAGGCTTAAAAGGTATTATGCAAAATTTAATTTGGATAACACTGGCATAAATGGAAAGACGTTAACATTTGTTATGGAAACTTTTAAAAATAGAGAAGCCGATACTCAGCTTATTTATTTAAAAGATTTTTTTAAATACGTTGATGCAGAGATATTAAGTAAGCTATCCTGGGTTGTTTTTGAGGTTGCTGTTTATAGGCAAAAATTAGCTTCAAGCAAATGGGCATTAAGACTTATATCAGTTTTTGCAGATAGTCAACTTATAGAGCATATGTCGCAAGAAATTAAAATCTGGCTTGAAGACAAAAAAACAAAAGAAACAGCAAAATATTTTTTAGATTTGCTTTCAGAGTGTGCAAGAGATGAAATTGTTGTTCTTTCAAAAAAATTGTTAGAAAATAATACAGATAAAAAGCAAATTAAATTTTTGCAAAACAAAATTAGTAATTTTTGTTTAGCCTCAAAACAAAACATTGAAGAGGTTAAAGATAAACTTTCAAATGATTTGGGGTTTAACAACGATGGCACAAAAATTATAAATTTAGAAAATAGGGTTTTAAAAGCTCAAATTAATTTAGATATGAGTGTTTCCTTATACAACAATAAAACAGGTAAAAATGCTAGAATTAAAGATAATGTATATTATGAAGATGTTCCACTAAAAAAATATATAAAAAATATACAAAAGCAAATAAAAGAACAAAAGAAGAGGTTGTACCAAGCGTTCTTAGAATTTAGAAACTATGACGTAAAATCATTTGAAGAGTGTATTGTTAAAAATCCACTGTTAAACTTTTTATCTCAACATCTTATATGGGCAAGATATAAAAAAGATAAACTAGCGCAAGTTTGTGCTTTTAAAAACAATAAGCTTGTTCACTTATTGGGCACTGTAATAAGTGAAAATTTTGAAGACTATACAATTGCTTTGTTGCAACCACTTGATGCACAGGATCAAAAGGAAAGAATTAAAGAAAAAGTTTCACAATCTTTGTTTAATCAATTAGATTTTCCAGTGTTTAATTTGAAGGATTATAATGCAAATTCAATAGACAGTTTGAGCGGTATGTTCTGTAATACAAAGCTTTTTATAACACGTCTTCAAAAATTAAAATACAAGGTAAATGATTTGGATATTAAATGCCACTATTCAACACTTGTTAAAGAAAACAAAAATTTAAATTTGTTAACATCCGTTGAGTTTGAAAAAGTTGCACTTAATTTAAACACAGATAGCACAACAATTTCTAAAGTAAGATTTTTTGATTTAAATAAACAACAAAAAACAGGCAAAACCTACAATCTTAACAAGCTTGAAGCTAAAACTGTTAGTGAAATAGACCCAAGGGTTCTATCAAATGAATTGGCTCAAATATTTTTAGCTTGTAAAAGTTAGGCAAAAGTAAAAGAGATGTGTAATTTTTACACATCTCTTTTGTTTGACTTGTTTTTGTTGTGGTAATTATTTTTTTTTGTTTTTGTGTCGGTGGGCATTTCAACGTAAGTTGGCTTTTTTCCATCAGTTTCTTTAAGTTCTTCCTCAACTTCACTTTTTTGATCCTTTTTAGGATCTATTAAAATAAAGGGTTTAAGTTTTTCAACATTTCTTTCTTCCATATCTAAAACGGCTCGACCTAATGTTAAAAATTCTTTTTTTCCTTTTTTACAATCGCTCAAAACACTCATTAAGTCAATAATACCCATAGTAGAACCAACAATATTAATGCTAGCTATTTTTCTATTGGATTTATCCATCATTGTTGCCATATTAACGTTTAGCCACATTTTTGCCTTTTTAAAAAAGTTATTGTCATTAAGTTGTATTTCATATACCCTTGCCAAATCTTCACAACTTTCACTAAACTCGTCATAATCCTTAAATTGGCGTTTTAATTCTTTTTTAAGTTTTGTATCTGCTATTTTAT
>JAFQOM010000070.1 GCA_017403205.1 Clostridia bacterium
AACAGTGCTTGAAAGAGCAACCATTTTTATCATATTTGCCATACAATCAAATATTTTTATCTAGCAAAATAACAGATAAAATATTAATACAAGGTGTGGCTGATTTGATATTTAAAGTTGGAGATAAATATTATTTAATTGACTATAAAACAACAAGAGTTAATAGTCCCGACCAGTTGGTCGAAAAATATCAATTGCAGTTAAAATTGTATAAGTTATGCTTAGAAAAAGCTCTTAAAATTAATATTCATGCCACATATGTTTATTCTTTCTGCTTAAATGATTTTGTAAAAATTATTTAAAATAAAACAAAATGTTGTTATTTTTGTTTTTATTTGTTGTTTTGTTGTGTTATACTATCACATATAAAAATATAGGAGATATAAAGTATGTTTCAATTAGGTGCTTCTGCAGAAGAAATAATAACCAAAGTTATTAATTTTTTTGATGAGACGTTTGTTTCACTTGCAGATCTTTGGTATTGGCCAATTATTATGGTTGGGTTAATGTTGGTTGCTGTTCTTACAATGTCTATTTTAGTAGGTTGTTCTTATGAAAATAGAATTTTAAAAGCTGTTAATAAAATTAATATTTACTTTTTGCAAAAGCCTTTTATTACGGAAGATAATCTTGTTGAGTTTAATTTGAAGATGAAAAAGGTTCCAAAAGTATTAAGAAACAATTGGCAGATTTATATGTTAAACAGGGAAGACGCACCTACAACATATATTAATTCAAATACTTGTATTGATAAGCCTTTAAGAACAAGTAGTATTGAAAAAAATTTAGGTAATTTTTCTATCTTTACGATTTTGTTGGTATTTATCTCTTTTATAACAGGTCTTCAATATGCAAGAACTTATGTTGGTGATTTTGCCCACGCATTATTTATTGCTTGCATTGTTCCACTTTGCATAATTTTAGTTTATACAATTTTTGTGCTTATTATTAAGGCTGTAAAAAACGATATTTACAATATGCTTTATGATAACTTTCCTATGTATGAACGCAACTTAACAAAAGCAGTTTCTACACTTCCAAGTTATGTTGATTATGAAATCTTATTTACTAGGCAAGAAATTAAAGAAGGTATTCCTATCCTTCAACAATATTTGGAAAAACGTGCACTTATTGAACAACAAGAATTGGAAAAAGCAAGAGCAAACGCTGTTGCTTGTGAAGAATATAATTTTGATGAACTTGGTATAGATGGCTCCCTTGTTTTAGAGCGTGCCATGAAGGAGTGCGAAACATTTATTAAAACAAAGCGCAGACTTCAAGAAGAGTGCGATCAAATTGAAACAGAAAAAGAAAATTATAAAAAGAATTACGAAACAGCTGCTAAGGATTATCAACGTAAACTTCAAGCAAGTAGAGAAAACTTAGAAAGTTTGAAAGCTCAACAAGAATCTTCCACTAACCGTATTGAAGCAAACTATATTAAAAAACAACAAGGCGATGAAATTAAAAAGCAACAACAACTTGAAAAGGATAGTGAAGAAGCTGCTGCTAAATTTAATGAAGAACAAATTTCATTGCAACAAGAAATTGAAAAACGTCAACAAGAAATTGAAGAGAAAAAACTTTTTGTTCAACAAGCAATGCTTTTAGAGTTTAAACATTATGCAAACACTCTTTATAAAGCTCTTGGTCAAAAAGCGGCAGAAGTTGGCAATCAAAAGCTTATGAACTTAGCTCAAGAAAATTCAGACCTTAAGGTTCTTATAAACGATATGCAAGGTGTGGGTGGAACAGAGGTAAATGTTCAAGATAATTTGATTAATCAAGAAGAAGTTTCAAGTCAATCATTATACGAAATGACTTCAGGAGAACAAGCAGAACTTGAAAGTGGCAGAGAAGAAGTTTTAATAGAGACTCAACCTGAAGTTCAGGCTGAAGAAGTTCAACCTGAGACTCAATCTGAAATTCAACCTGTTGTTCAACCTGCTGATACAGATGTTGACACAGCAAATGACAATGCTGGTGATGACTCATCAACAGATGATGGTGGCAAACAAATGCAAGAGACAATTGTAGAAGTTCAGCCTAATGAAGTTAAGCCAGAAGAAGATTTGGATTCTTTGCAAAAACAAATAGAAGAAGAAAATGCTAAATTGCAAGCTCAACAACAAGCTTTAGAAAGTGATTTAAATAATACAATTTCTAAAATTGATGCAACAGTGGAAACTCAACCAGAACCTGTTGTGGAAGAAGCGGTAGCAGAGGTTCAACCAGAACAAGTTGTAGCTGATCCAGTTGTGGAAACTCAACCAGAGCCAATTGCGGAACAAGAACCCGTTGCAGAGCCTCAACCAAAACCAACTGTAGCTGAACCTGAAGAAGAGGTTGAAGAAGAGCCTGTTAGATCTGCAGCACCAAGATCTTCATCTCGCAGACCAGCTGCAAAAAGACCAGCAACATCAAGATCAACAGCAAATAGATCAGCATCTTCTAGCAGATCAAGATCAACAAGAGGTGGTAGTGCAGCAACGGCACGAAAAGCAACAAGCGAAATAGATGCTTTAAATGCAGAAATGCAAAAACTATTAGATTCTACAAAAAAATAGAGTAGTTAAGATAATAGGTTAAAACAATTATAAAAATAAAAAGGCGAGTGATAGTTTTTACCACTCGCTTTTTTTGAGGATTTTAAAAATGTTATTTTGTTTTGCTAAAAACAGTAAGCTCCATAATTTTGCTGTGTTTTTTTGCTATATCTAAAATTTTTTCGTTAATTAAATTATCTTTTTTTATAATTATTTCGTGATTTAATCCATAAATGGTTTTAAGTGCTTTTCTGCCAATTAAAAAATTACTATTGCTTACAATTTTTTGTGGGGTAAATCCTTGAGATATTTTATAGTTCATTTTTGGCTTATTTTCAATTGTAGGGTTTTCTATTTTTGGCATTATTGTTATCACATTTTGGGTTGATACCATTTGATTTTTTATTTTTGGTTTTAAGTTATTAAGTTTTATTTGCTTGTCACTTGTATTTACAATTATATTCTCTCCAATATTAACTAGGTTTTTTTGTTGGATTTTATTTTCGTTTGAAATAAAATTTTCAACTTCAAACCGTTCGTTAAACTGTATATCAGTTAGTTTGCCCAACCAGTCTCCTGTTGTTGTGTAAATGTTTGTATTTATTGGATTGTTATCTTTGTTGGATATTTGGTTTATATTTAAAATTAAAGCTTCTGAATTTTTTATTACCACAGAGTTTTTGCCAACACTGTATATTTTTGAAGAATCAATGGAATATTCTTCTTCATCTTTATCAAAAATTTTTAAATATCTTATCTTTTTGTAGTTATCGTCAAAAACAATACTGCTAACTGTTCCTTCAATTTTTCCGGTGTATAGATTAAGAACGGGCTTTGAAACAATTTCGCTTAATAAATTCATTTGTCCCCCTTTTTATGATTTGTAAAAATGGTATATCACATTTTATTTATATGCAACATGACAAGAGATTTAGTATTTTTATTTAGTAGCATTTTTTTTTGTGTTATGTTAAAATTTTTTTTACAAGGGGTTGTTATGGGCTTTTTTGCTAAGTTTAAAATGTTATTTAACAAGTCTATTGCCATTTTGCCACATCAAAAGGATGAATTGGTTTCATTTGTTAAGCTTAAAAATGGCATGATTAAAATTGGCAGTGAACTTGTTGTAGACAAAGACTATAGCTTGGTAATTGTTTATTACAATAAGGTTTGTGATGTTTTAACAGAGGGTACTTATAAGGTTGATGAAATTGCGACACCAAAGTTGTTTAAATATTCTAAAGCTTATTACACAAAAAGGGGATGGTTTACTGCAAAAACAATAAGGGCTGACGTTTATTTTGTAAACTTAAACACCCTTAAGCATAATATTTTTAAAACTCCAGAAAGAGTTGTTGTGTATAATGGTGACGAAAAGGTCAAAATTAAATTAGACGGCAATTTTACTATTCAAGTTATAGATACAGAAAAGTTTATGAAAACTTTGTGTGGTGACTTTGCTGTTATAAAAAACAAAAAGACAATAAAAGAAATTTGCACTACAGTTGGATTTGCCGTTTCTAAAATTTTAAACGGAAAGAACTTTACATTGGGAGATTATTTAACAAGTAAAGAAAAAATCGTAGAAGCCTTAAATCAAGAAATTAATTTATATGTTGATAAGTATGGATTAAGAGTAAATGATTTTTTTATAAACAAAGTTATTTTGCCAAAAAAATATATAGATGAAAAAGCAAACGAAACAAGCCAGCATGTTGAAAAGGAAGGCGAAATTGATATTGTTAAAATTGTAGAAGAGCGCCTTAACAGCATGGAGAAAGACTTAAACATAGTTTATAAAAGACCTGATGGGGTAGAAACTCATACCATTAAACAGGGGGCCAATGAAACGGTTTCTATTAATGTTGGGGGCGAAAATCAAATATACAATAATCAAGAGTTGGTTAATACTTCAAATTCTTCAACCAGTGAACCAAAAGAAGTTTTAAATAAAACAGAAGATGTTGTAGTTGATAATAGATCAAATACAGATAGCTCTAGTCAGGTGTTTACTATGCCATATGGTGAAGATAAAGAAACAGTATCTGCAAAGTTTGATCAACCTGAGCCAGAGATATTTAAAACAGAACATAAAATTAATAATGAATCAGGCGCTGAAATAACGGATGATTTTATTGATGATATGATTGATAAAATTGAAAAAAGAAAAAAACAAAAAAAGAGAGAGCGTGTTGCTGAAATTTTGGGTTATACTAATATGACAATTGGTCATGAAAAACCAAAACAAGTATTAGATATAAAAACGTCAAAAACAAAAAAATGTACTCAGTGTGGAACAATGTTAGAGACAGATGCAAAATTTTGTTCTAAATGTGGCAAATCTACAGATGAGTTGCTTGTATGTGCTTGTTGTGGTGCTAAAAACTTTCCAACAGCGCAAGTATGTTGTGTATGCAAAAGCAATTTAAATTAAAAAATAGTTTAAAATAAGCGGTTTTAAATTTTAAAACGCTTTGATTAAAAATAAAAAAAAGAGAGGACAAATAATATGGCAAATATTACAAAAGAAACAACACTAGGCGAAATTTTAAAAACATATTCAAACGCTCAAGATGTTTTAAAAGGTTTTGGGATGCATTGTTTTTCTTGCCCAATGAGCCAAATGGAAACAGTTGAGGAGGCAGGTCTCGTTCATGGATTAAATGTTGATGAAATGATTGAGAAAATGAATGCAGATTTAATTGAAAACAAAAAAGAAGAAAAAACAAAAAGATGTTGCTGTAAATCAAAAAAATAACATTTAAACAAAAAAAAGATTGAAATTTTTCAATCTTTTTTTTTATTCTGTGTCACTTTGAGACGTTTCTTCAGCAAAGCCTTGATTATCTGTTTGAGTTAAAACTAAATTAATATACTTATCATTAATATAAGTTTGAACAAAATCATGAGTGTTGTTGTTATCTGGGCATATAATATTTTCTACTCTAGATACATTTATTAAAAAGTTTTGAGGAATTATTTGGTGGCCATCAAACTTAATAAATTCAATTTCAGATCTTAAAAAAGGTTTTGATGGTAATGTGGTAGGTTCATATTTTCCGCTAGCTATTTCTTCTTGAGATAAGCCGCTTTCGAAAATAACTTCCTTTAATTGAGAAAATGATCCAGAAATAAAAGAGCTTTCTGCTTGACGTCTAAACAAGTCTG
>JAFQOM010000071.1 GCA_017403205.1 Clostridia bacterium
AACTCAAGGGAAAGGTTCTGATGGTGGCACGCAGGAAGGTGTTGAACCTACTCCTGCTGGTGAAGTAACATTTCAAACGGAATCATGTGTAGGAGTTATTAAAAATCCAAGCGAAACCAATCCAAATAGTAGTGATCTTCAAAGCGGAGCGGCGACACAATCTGATGATACTAGTCAAATACCATAGCAAAATAAAACATAAAAAATGAATTAAAATTTAGTTCATTTTTTTATTTTTACAATCCTTTGTTTTAAAAAGTTTTACATTAAAATTGCTTTTAAATTGACTAAATTTTTGTGCAATGATAGTCTTTAAGTAAAGAGGTGTGATTTGTATGAATATAAATATTTTTGGTTCTTGTTATAGTAGAGAATTATTCAATTATTCAGATAAATACAAAATTAATTGTTATGTGTTGCAACAATCTTTGTTTACGTTATTTGCAAAACCGTTGCCTATTAAACTTGAAGAGGCAAGAAGTGTAGATAATACAAATTTTATGAATAGAATGATGTATTATGAATTTAACAAATTAGGCTTATCAAGCATTTTGCAAACTGATAGTGATAAAATAATTATTGATTTTGCAGATTGTAGATACGATATATATCAAATAGAAAATACACCCGGGGCAAAAATTATATACACTCACGACGCCCGTGCAACCTTTGATAATATTATGTTAAAAGAAAAATATTCAAACTTGCAAAGAAAATATGTAAATGTTGTTGATGAAATTTCTAATAAAGAATTAAATGAAATTGTAAAAAGATTTTGTAATGAACTTTTAAAAAAATACAAGCCAGAAGATATAATTTTAAATAAAATGAAGATGGCTAAATTTTATTATGAAAAGAATCAAAAAATAAAATTTGTTAATAATTTTCATTTAAGCAGGGAGTCTTTTATAAAAAAAATAGAAAAACTATTTTTAAAATATATTCCTGATTGCAAGGTGCTAGAAACTAGATTTTTTCCTATTGTAAATATAAATCATAGGTTTGGCGGCCCGCACCCAATGCATTTTGAAGATGTTTATTATAATTATAAAATGAATTTACTAGATTCTTTAATAAACAATTTGCAAAACAAAGATGAAATTGAGCAAAACTATAAAAAGAAACTTAATGATTTTATAAACGATATAAAATCAAAAGAACATTTAAAAACGCTAGATTGTAAAAGTGCAAAAAGAGTAGATTAAAAGGTTGTTGCCAATGTAAAATAACAACTAGATAAATGCAAAAGTTAAAACCAGATCAAGTTTATTGATTTGGTTTTAATTTTTATGTTTCTTTTTAGATTTTTTGTAAACAAATTTTAAAAAAAAATTGTATTTAGATTTGTTGACAGCAAACATAAGAAATGTTAAGATTTTGTTAAAAAAGTATGAAAGGTAGGAAAAGTATGACAAAAGATAAGTTTGTTTGGACTGCAAAAGTAGGTGAAAAAGGGCAAATAGTTATACCAAAACAAGCTAGAGATGTTTTTAATATTAAAACTGGAGATAGCTTGATTTTATTTGGAGATATAAAGAAGGGTATTGCTATAGCAAAATACGATGATTATTTAAATTTTACGCAACAAATTTTTAATGCAACAAATGATGAAGATTAGTCAGTAAAAAGTTAAGGGGTAAAGTCATGAGTGTTATTTTGGAATATAAATCTATTAATAAAAACTTTGGTGAAAAAGAAGTTTTAAAAGATGTTAATTTAAAGATAGAATCTGGTAAAATTGTTGGCTTGTTGGGAAAAAACGGTAGCGGAAAGTCTACGCTTTTTAAATTGACAAATGATTTGTTAACTCCTTCAAGTGGAGAAATTTTAATTGATGGAAAACCGATTTCGGTTGATACAAAAAATATAGTTTCTTATCTTCCGGAGAGAACATATTTAGATTCAAGCCTAAAGGTAAGCGAAGCGATAAAATTGTTTGAAACATTTTATCAAGATTTTGATCCACAAAAAGCAGAAAGATTGTTGATGGATTTAAAATTAGATAAAAATATGCGTCTTTCTAAAATGAGCAAGGGGATGAAGGAAAAAGTTCAACTTGTTCTTGTTATGTGTAGAAATGCAAAAATTTATATTTTAGATGAGCCGTTGGGTGGGGTGGATCCGGCAAGTAGAGACTATATTTTGCAAACAATTTTAAAAAATTTTAATAAAAATTCAACCCTATTTATTTCTACACATATGATTGCGGATATAGAAAAAATTTTAGATGAAGTTGTTTTTATTGATGATGGAAAAATTGTTATTAAAGAAAATGCTGAAAGTCTTAGAAAAAAAGAAAACGCAACAATAGATGAGATTTTTAGGAGGAAGTTTTATGTTAGGTAAGCTGCTAAAATATGATTTAAAAAAGAACATGCGTTGGTTGTGGATATTGTTTGCTAGTACGATACTTGTTGCCGCCATTACACGAGGTTGTAAGGAATTAGCTCAAGAAATTATGTTTTTTAATATTTTATCAATTTTTTTTGACTCTGTTTTTTATGCTTTAGTTATAAACTCAATTGTTCAACCTTTTTTAAGAAGCTTTTTGAATTTTTCAAAATCTCTTTATGGGGATGAATCTTATTTAATACACACATTACCGGTCACAAAAAACCAAATTATTACATCAAAGTTTTTAACTTCATTAATAGAAATGCTTTTGGGTTTTGCTAGCATAGTTGTTTCTTTGTTAATTATGTTTGCATCTCCTACATTTTTTTCAACATTAAAACTATTAATTTCTACAGTAGTGGTGGGAGAGTTTTCTTTATTTTGCATTCTTTTGCTTTTTATAATTTTGGTTATTGTAGAATTTTTAATGTTTATTTCTATTATTTGTTTTTCAATTGTGTTGGCAAACAAAACAAAAGAAAAAAGATTTCTTAAAGCTTTTTTAATAACAGCAGCACTAGCTTTTGTCGCTATTACTGTTTTATCAATTTTTATGATTATTGTACTTTTAATTAATGGGGTAAGTCTTTCTGTATCTACATTGGCTCTTTCTAAGACGGCATTTATTAGTATATTAACAACAGGCATAGTTGTTTATTCTGCCTTTATAATTTTGTTTTTTGTGCTTACAAAAAAAGAATTTAATAAAGGTGTTAATGTGGATTAGTATTTTGATGTAAAAATAATTGATTTAAAAAGCCTTTTTAGCAAGGCTTTTTATTTTTAGGCAAATTTTTGTTAGAAAATATGTAATTTAAATTAGGCAAACCAACCAACTAAATTTAAAAGATATTTACAAGATAAGCAATTTATAGTATTATATAGTATATAAGCATTATGTTTTTAATTAATAAAACATGGGAGAAAAACTATATGGATGTGTATAACAATACATTTTCAAATCAAGAGACTGTTAAAAAAGAGCCTCAACCAGTTGAAAGAAGTGCCCATGCTAGAGCAAACGAGGCTTTAGCATGGGTGCTGGGAATACCAACAGATTTGATTGCTAACTGGAGAAGCGTCAATTTTATTAATAGAACGCTAAATTGGAATAAAACAAATATAATTGCTCAAATAATAAACTTCAAACCTATTTTAAATAGTTCAGAAATGATTTTGGACCAAGCTAGAGCTTATGTCGAAGATCATTTTGATATTGTTTCAAATATTCAAAACGGAGAAATTGTTATTAGAAGCAAATTTGTGGATAAAGGCTTTGGTAGCAAAATGGGTGTTGAGCGTTATTCTGCGTTGTCTATTAAAAACAATAAGTTTGAAGGGAATTATAGGATGGCAACTTATCCTGTTTACGAATGTTTTTATGCAGACTGTAAAGAGGGATATACTGGTAATGAAAGGGATGGTTATAAAATACATCAAAAAATTGAAAATGCAGGTCATCAAGTTTTTGTGCTAACACAAACCGGCAAATATTTGTGTACAAGATTAGAAAATTACACATGTAATGGCGATCTTAGTCCGGTTTTAATGGAAGAATCTTGCGATTATAACCCAATAATTCCAAAAAATGCTTTTAATATTGCTTATTCTAGGGCTGTGGGCATAAAAGCGGACAACTGGCAATATTTTAGCGCAAAAATGGGCTCTTTTAACGACTTAGTTATAGAAAGTAGTATTGATTGCTCTCCTGTGGAATGTGTTTACAATCCATTTAATACATTTGTAAACGTAACAGGATTGGTGGATCAATCAAAGTTTGACGCTATAACCGAAAACGGTATTACATATAATGATGTTGAGTCGATTTCAAAACTTTTAATAGGTGAAGTTAAGTCAATAGATGTTGCAGGTACGCAAGATGGCGGTTTGGCACAAGAATAAAATTGTTAAAATTTATAATGATATTTACAAAAAATAAATTTTGTGATATAATAAAAGTAGTTAAAATATTAAGATTATGTTAATTCATGTTTTGAGGGGGAAAATTAAAATATGGCAAAACGAACAGAAGAAATTAAAGACAAAATTTTAGGTTTTTTTACAGGTAAAGGTAATAGGGAGGCAAAGGCTGAGGATAAAGCTGAAAGCGCAAAAGTTACTAGCGAACCTTCACAACCAACATATAGTGTAACGGATCAAGCATTTGCAGATGCTTTAGGTATTCCTGTTGCTGTTATTGCTAATTGGAGAAGTGTAAACCCAGATGATAAACGTTTAGATAGCAAAAGAGATTCTCGCATTATTGCTAGTATAAGAGAATTTAGGCCAGTTTCATCTGATCCAGAAAGAATTGAAAAAGAAGTAAGAGAACATGTTCAAGCAAACTATACAGTTTCTGTTAAAACAGGATATCGCGGCGAAAAGGAAGAGGTTGTTATTTCTTATAAAACGCAAGAAGGGTGGAGTTATTTAAACGCAGACGAAACAAGAGATTATGTTTCTAAAGTCTCTGTTAAAACAAATTCTCCAATGTCTACTCCATGGGGAAATCAATATGATGGATGTGAATGTTATTATTCAGACTATTGTCAATACACAACACAAACATCAACAAAAGGTGAATATAAAATCGAACATAAACTTCAAAGTGCAGGTCGTCAAGTATTTTTTCCAAAAGATGGGGGACTTTATTGCACATATATTCAAACTTGTGGTTGTTTAGTTCGTAGCCCGGGTGTTATACAAGATTCATATCATTATTCAGATGATCCACAAACAACATTCGATCATTTTAGCAAAATTTCAATGAGCCGCGAAGATATGGATGGTTTTCGTTTGGCAGCTGGAGCAGATGGTTATATAAATTCAAGTTCAAAAATGGAAGAATGTCCTGTTGAGGGAGTTTGCCACTGTCCAGTAGATGGATTTAGAAATTGCCATTCTATTAGAGGAGAGCAAATGGAAGATGCTGTTTATGGAGAAGTTGGTCTTACAGCAGCACATTTTGGCGATGCTATGAAAATTATGAAAGAATATAGCAAATTAAATTCAGATACTCAAAATCCTACAGAACCAAATGAGGATGTAGCGCAATAATTACAATAAAGATGCAAACTTTTATGTTTGCATCTTTTTATATTTAAAACTTTAAGTTTTATATTGTTTAACAGAATAAGAAGTGTTTAAATATATTTTTAATAAAAAACTCACATTAATAAGGCATAAATAATGTTAAAAATTGATTGTGGTTACAAAAATATTTACAATAATAGTGTTTTGTAGTATACTAAAAATAAGAGCTGTAGCATTTGTGCTAAATTAGTTTGTATTTACGAGGTGTTATATTATGGAAAAAGTGGATGAAATTTTAGGAAAGTTTTTTAATAGAAAAGGAAAGGGTAAAGAAGAAAATACTGAATTAACACAGCAAGAGCCAAAAAAGCCAGTATACAGCATGGTAGATCAAGCAATGGCAACTGTATTGGGTGTTCCGGTAGACATGGTTGCAAATTGGAAAAGTTTTAACGAGACAAGATTTCTACATAGTGGGTTTGATTCTGGTGTTATTTCTGTAATAAGAGGTTTTCATTCTATTTCAGAAGATCCTGAACAATTGTTAAAAGAGGCTCAAGCATATGCAGGAAGGCACTTATCTGTATCTAAAGGCCAAGATGGTAGGGTTTGCATTAGATGTCAAAGTGAAAGAGAAAGAGAAGGGAGAAATGAGCGCACTTACTCTGTATTAACAGTTAAGCCAGAGTCTAGTGTAAATATTCAAACAGGAAACGAGCATTTAGCTTATGTATGTCACTATACAGATCATGTAGAACGTTATAGTAAGATTAGAAGTGGTGAATATAAAGTTGAACATAGACTTGAAACTGCTGGAAGACAATTATTTATGCCAACTCCAGAGGGCAGACTTTATTGCACAAATCTTGAAAATTATGAACAGGTTGCTTATTTGCCAGGTATGCTAGAAAGGGGACACGCAAAAAGCCCTGAGGAAGAATGTGATTTTGCGCGCCAAGCCGCACATCAATATGGTGCTAAACAATGGCGTCTTACTACAGCAACTGTTGGGCCAAAAGAATTAACAGATGAAACTGATTTAAATCAATATTATGTTGTTTATTCACATACAACAGCTGATGGTATGTCTATAGAAGGTGGCAGTGTTCGTCATGAAAAAATGGATTTTGAAAGAACACATGGCCTTACTCAAGCAGATATTCCATTGTGTGGAGATGCATTTTATAGGCTAAAAGAGGAATTAGCAAATCAAAATGAAGGTCAAGGTTCTGATCAAGGTGAAGGTCAAGGTTCTGATCCTGCATAATAAACAAAATACAAGCTTTAATATCTAAAGCTTGTATTTTAATATTTACAGCTTATGTATTAAGCAAGATTTAACAAGCACTTATTGCTTATTGACAAAAAATAGATTTATTATAAACTTATAACAATAAAGAGAGGTAATATTATGAATGAAGTTTATGGCACAACTACAGATGCCTTTTATTATAGACATGAGTCAGTAAAAGCAGCAAAAGCAAGAGAAGATCATAAGCGTGCTATTTATGGTTCGGTTGATTATAGTCAAACAATTATTGTTAATGGCATGGGAGTTCGTCCCGTATGTTCTAGTGGGCTTATAATAGAATCTGAAGAAAAAACAGTTAATGTAAGAGGTGGCGAATATACTGCAAGAGATTACAGCTTAAATCCTGTTGCCATGGATGATATTGTAAAAAATTTAAGCAATGCTACTAGAGATGAATTGCGCTTGGTTTTAACAGTAGCTCCTCCTGATGTTTTAAACAATCCAGAGTTTAAACAGACGTTTAGAGATAGGGCAGAAGAAACTGCTAGACACGCTGAAGTGCCGGCATTACAGTCTCAAAGATTGATGGAAAATGAAGAGTTTGATAATTTTTTTGAACAAATTCAAGGCGCTGTTTATGATCCTATAAATCGCACTTATTATCCGCAAGGATATGTAAGAGAACATGATTATGTCCAGCCAACAGAAACAACTACACAACCAGTATCACCAATTGAAGCTGAGGAGAAACAAGATCCATTAAGCGTTGTTATAAAACCTGTTGATCCTAATGCAGAAGAGGGGCAAGCGCAATAATTTAAGTTTAATACTAAGTAACAATAAAGCTCAGTCAAATTTTGACTGAGTTTTATTGTTTAAATTGAGTGACATTTTAATACCATATTGACAATATTGCATGTGTTATTTATACTATAGAAAAACATATTGAGGTGATTATTGTGGGTGTTGTTTTTGATACATTTAAAACAGATAGAAAAACAGGCACAGAAGAAAAAACAAATACAATAAATGGCGAAATGCTAAGGCAAGTTTATATAACTGGTTTAAGTTTGCCACATGTTAACATGCAGCCAGAAGACTTGTTGTTGCCAACAACTGAAATGCAAACGATTTTAAACGCAGCATCAGCAATGGCAAATGCAGATAAAATTATTGTAACAGAAACGTGTTATGATAGAGATAACAACCCATTTGTATTGCAATCTCAACACGTTGTAGGTAGATTGGTTAAAGATGCAAATGGCTTAGTTTTAGGGTTTTCTCAGGCTAAAATGCCGGCTAAACCAATGCAAGAAGATACTTACGTATACTCAACAAATGCCGAAATGCTAAACAATTTGGCTGAAGAACAACCACTTCTTAACCCCTTTCAACAAGAATGTAAATATTCTGTAGCGGTTTATAATTGCGCTGCGGCAAAAGAACATCAAGAACCTTTTCAGCCGTTAGAACAACAATAATTTTGATTTGATAAAGTTTAACATTGATTATAAGTTAACGTTAGTTAGATAAAACATATTTGTGGAAAATTAATATAAATTACTTATATTAGTTTTCTTTTTTTTTTAATAATTTTTAAGATTATTAAAAGGGGAACGTAGTAATATGGATATTCAAACAGAAAGATTAATTATTAGAAGTTTTAAACCTGCTGATGCTAAAAGGGTTCAAGAAGTTTGTAATGATTATGACATTGCAAAAACTACATTGTCGCTTCCTATTCCGTACACCATAGATCATGCAAAGGCTTTCATTGAATATACAATCAATTCTGCAAAAGAAAATATTTCTTATGAGGGCGCAATTTGCTTTAAGGATAATCCAGAAAAAGTAATTGGCTGCATAGGCATAACAAATATAAACAAAATCGCAAAAAGGGCAGAGTTAGGTTGGTGGGTTGCAAAAGAAGAATGGAACAAGGGTATTGCTACAGAAGCTGCAAAAGCAATAATAAATTTTGCATTTGACAAATTAAAATTACATACACTTTGTGCAAGGCATTTTGAAAATAACCCAGCAAGCGGTAGGGTTATGCAAAAAAGCGGAATGTCTTTTGTTGGAAAGATGAGAGATTATGAGTCAAGGCTTGGTGAATATCACAATGTTTTATATTATGACATCGTAGATAGTGAGTTTAACTTTGACAACAAAAACAAATAATAAAACAAATAAGCAACAAACTATTTTTAAACAAAACTTATATAATAATTCAAAATTTTTTATAAACAAAATTTACTTATTTATTTTGATTTTAAAATTTTATGGGGTATATTAATATTATATAATTATAAATACTATATAAAGAGGTTTGTATGAATAGTGTTGCTATAGGTTTAATATTAACAGGTTTTATAGCTCTAATTTTATCGCTATCTATTTTTTGGGGTATAAAAAGAGGCTTAAAAAAAACACTTTTTAGGCTAGCATGGATTATTGTTTCTTCAATAATCCTATTTTTTACTGTGCAGCCATTGTCAAACTGGTTAAACTCGTTTGATTTATCTGGCCTTAACCTAGATATTTTTGGAAAGGTTACAAAACTTAGTGATATAGGCGTTAATATAGTAAATTCTATTGAAGGTGGCGCAGATGTATTGCAAAGCAGTGAAGAACTTGCCTTTTTTGTAGAGTGTTTGCCTACCTTGATTTTAAATATTTTGTTGTTTGTAATTATGTTTTGGGTTTTAAAAGCATTATTGTGGTTAATTTGGGCGCCAATTTCAACAAGAATATTTGATAAACAAAAACTAGTGTTAAAAAAACGAGAAAAGGAGCAAAAAAAATTAAAAGCCAAAAATCCTGCTGCAGTTATGCAACAAGACCAAGAACCATTTGTAATTAATATTAAACAAAATAAGCATAGGGGATGGGGGGCTATTGCTGGTTTTGTTTTAGGGCTTATTGTGTGTGCTGTTACATTTAGTCCAATTATAGGTTTAAACTCTATTTATCAAACAGTTTATGCAAGCATTATGGCAGAAGATGAATCTGGAAACAAGGTTCCTTATTTAACACAAGTTATAGATGAAGATACTCGCGGTTATATAGAAAGTTATGAAACTTCTATTGGTGGCAAAATTCTTAAATATACAGGTGTGGAATTTTTTTCAAACTTAATGTTTGGTGGGCTTACAACTGTAAATGTTGGAGAAGAAAAAGTTTCATTGGTAGGTGAGGTTTCAACTGCAGCAAAAGTTTTTAAAGGTATTAACAATTTAACAACTTTTGATACAGATAATATTAATCAAGACAACTTAGATAAATTTATAGTTGATTTAAAAGAAATAAGCACAGATATAAAGGGCAGCACAATTGTTTATTTTGTTGCAAACCATGTTATGCCTTACATAATTGATGATTTTTTAGAACAAAATGATATTGTTCTTATAGACGGTGGCGTGTTAGATCAGGCAGTAATAGATGCGTATAAAGAATTTAGCAAAGATTTTGACTTTGGAAAATTGCAAGATCAATTAACAAGTCTTTTGGATGTTGCTAGTATATTAAATTATTATGATTTGTTGGCCCCAATTTTTAATAATGAAGTTACAAATTTACAACAAGCAGTAGATTTGATAGGAACAAAAGCCACAAATGATGGCTTAGCTGATATTGTTGTTGATGGATTGTTTAATATTGATATTTTAAAAAATGAATATCCAGCATTGATTAGTGCTGGTGTGAATTCTATATTTAACGGTCTTGATTTGCAATATGCTCAACAAGACATAGAGAGCAACCAACTAAAAGAGGATTTGAGTATAATATTTACAAATATTTTTCGTTTTTGTAGATATTACAGTAAAAGCGTCAATTTAGATTTTGGCGAAGACACTGTTAATACTATGTCTTCAATTGGTATTGTTTTAAATACTCTTAAACAAGGTATTATAAACAACCAAAACTTTGCGCAACTTATTTCTTATTTTGAAAAAACACTTAACAGTGCTTTAAAAGATGTTGTAGACTTAACTTCTATTGTAGAAGGTGTTAATAATGTTGAAGACTGGGAAAACGAACTGTTGGCATTAGCAACACCATATAAAACAATTGTAAAACTTGTTAACGCGGCTCCTAGCGTTGAATCAATTATGGCAGGAGAATTTGATAGCCATATTAAAAATGTTGGTAATGGCTTAGACAGTGCTTTAACAGGAGAATCTCTTTTAATTAACAACCAAAATATTAGGGTTGCATTAGAAGCATTTTTAAATAAAATAGATACTTCTTCGTTTGATGAAATTTTAGATATTCAGATTGATTCTGCCTTAACTTTAAAACAACAACTATTAAATAATATTTACAGTTTATCAACGCAACAATCAAAAATAAAAAGCTGGAAAAATGAATTTGAATACAATTTAGATCTTGTAAAGGCTGTGTTTAATCTTAATAAAGACAGCTTTGATATAGAAAAACTTTCAAACAGTCAAAACAATCAATTGGAAGAAACTGGATTGGCTATAGATAATGCAATTAAAAGAACAAATTTAATTGTTTCGGGCAAGGTATTTTCTAAAGTTGCTAATTACTTTTTAGACAAGGTTGTTTTTCCTGAAGAGGTTGATCAAATATTAAATATAAAAGGTTCTTCAAATAAAACAGTGCTTGAAATTGTTTTAGCAAACATATCAAGCGGTGACGATATAATTAATTATCAACAAGAATTTTTAAAAATTAAAAATGTCTTAAAAGTTGATTTTGAAAATGCATCATTTGTAGAATTAGGCTCAATGTTAGACAACCTACTTGGCAGTAACATTTTTACAAAAAATGAAGTAGTAAATAGTGTTGTAAAATATTATATTGATCAAGAAACAACAACCCTTGACAGTGGGTTAAAAACTGCAATAGATTTGATGAAAAATAACTTAAATTCTGTAGTAAGTTATGTTAAAGAATTTGAGCATATAGAAGATTTATTAGCTGTTTTAGATGCTGAATATCAAACAAGTGCAGAGCAATACGCTGCATTTGGTCGTCAATTTAATATTATGAGTGGTTATGATGGTTTTGCAGGCTTACAAAGCAATATATTTACAAAAGAAGTTATTAATACATTTATTTGTTATTATTTTGATGAGTTTATTACAAACAATTTGCAAGATATTCCACAGGATATAAAAGACATCGTAGAAGATGTTAAAGGTAATTTGGCTAAAGCTAAAGATTATAACATAGATATTAACTATGAAAGAGAACTTAATAACTTTTTAGAACTTGCAGATTGTGTGGATGGCAGTGTATTAGATCTTAATGGAGATGGCGCACAAGATCTAAGAGACATAGGAAGTGTTTTGGATGATATGAAGTCTGAGATAATTACACCTTCTGTTATAAAAAATTTAATTGCATTTTATATAGAAGAGGAAACAGATTCTTTAGATGCCGATTTAAAAACTATTGTTAAAGATGTTGTAGATACTATTAAAAGCGACAAAACAACAATATCTAGTTATGAGAGAGAATTTGATTTGCTTCTTCAACTTACAGATCATATAAAATCTTCGAGTATAGATTTTGGGTCGGTTGGAAAAAGTTTTGACAAACTTCAAAATCAAAGCAGTGTTGTTTCAAGGCAAGTTTTAGAAAGTTTAATTAACTATTTCTTTACAGATTTTATTGAAACAAATTTAATAGGGCCTGAACAAGAAGACTTTAAAAATGCAGTAGAAGATATAGCTAAAAATATACCGGAAATAGAAAGTTTTGAAAAAGAATTTGCAAACTTAGACTTGTTGTTTGAAAACGTAGAAAACTCTGACATTGTAGAATTGGGTGCGATTCTTGATCAAATAGTAAATTCAAATAGCAAACTTATTAAAAAAGATCCAAATATAAATGGAATTGTTGCTTATTTCTTTGATGCATATGTTAATAAAAATCTTGATGCAGAGGGCGACAAAGATTTAATAAAGGTTATTAATGATGTTAAGCAAAACATTGCCTTAATAGAAAGTTATACAAGAGAGTTTAGCTATTTAAACATGTTATTTGAAAAGGTTAACGTTGTTAATATCGCAGAAATTGGTGGTGTTCTTGACAACATAGCAGCATCAAACAGCAAACTTATTAAAAAAGATCCAAACATGTATGATATAGTTACATACTTCTTTGATAAGTTTATTGAGCAAAAATTAGATGTAGTAGAAGAAGCGGAATTAATAGAAATTATTGATGGAATAAAAACAAATGTAAACCAAATAGAAAGTTTTGCAACAGAGTTTAATTATTTAGAAGACTTATTAAATGGTGCAAACAATACAAATACAATAGCAATAGGTGCAGTTCTTGATAATATAGCAACAGCGAACAGTAAACTTATTAAAAAAGATCCAAACATGTATGACATTGTTACATACTTCTTTGATAAGTTTATAAACGAAAAGTTAAGCGCAGCAAGTGATGCAGAATTAATAGAAATTATTGACGGAATAAAAGCAAATGTAAATCAAATAGAAAGTTTTGCAACAGAGTTCAATCATTTAGAAACCTTATTAAATGGTGCAAACAATACAAATACAATAGCAATAGGTGCAGTTCTTGATAATATAGCAGCAGCAAATAGCAAACTTATTAAAAAAGATCCAAATATGTATGATATAGTTGCATACTTCTGTGA
>JAFQOM010000072.1 GCA_017403205.1 Clostridia bacterium
AAAAATTAAATTTAAAACAAGGCATTTTTATTGCTTTTATGTTTGGCTTGTTTCAATGTCTTATGCCAATAATTGGATACTTTTTTTGCAGGCCTTTTGAGGGGTATATAAAGGGCTTTGATCATTGGATTATTTTTATTTTACTTTCATTTATTGGCGCAAAGATGATAATTGATTGTATAAAAGAGTTAAAAGGCAGCAACAAAAATCAAGACATAAATCTAAACACTAAAAACGAAGAAAACTCTTTAAAAAGGGACAATTTAAAACAAAAAGTCAATACAGATAAACAAGTTGCAATAGTGGAAAAAACTGCAGATAATCAAAAATTTAGTTTTGCAGAAATTGTTACACTTGCTTTGGCAACAAGCATAGATGCTTTAGCCGTTGGCATAACTTTTGCCATGGTAGAAACAAGCATTTTTACAAGTTGCTTAATTATTGGCATTGTTACGCTTATATTGTGTTTTGCGGGTGTTATAATTGGTAATTATTTTGGCTCTAAAATTAAATCAGTGGCAGAAATATTGGGCGGTTGCATTTTAATTTTAATTGGGTTAAAAATATTGTTAGAACATATGGGCGTATTGGTTTTTTAGCATATTTAATTAAAAAACTAATTATTTAACGATTATTGATAAAAATAATATTAATATTGTTTTAATGTTTGCTTAAAAAATGGATTTTTAGTATTATTACAAAGTAAAAGGGAAGATGTTTTATGAAAGTAACAATTTTAGGCACTGGATGCATTTGGACTAAAAGATCATGTGCTGGATATCTTGTAGATGAAGATATTATTGTTGATCCAGGTTCAGGAACTTTAAAACAGTTGTTAAAAAGCACAAACAAGCTTTTGCATCACGAAAAAATTGAAAAAATTAAGTTAATATTAATATCTCATTATCATAGTGATCATTACTTTGATATTGTGTATTTGTTGTGGAAGATTGCTTCAGAAAAGAAGCCAAATTTATCGGCAACTATTATTTGCCCACCAGGTGGAGAAGAAAATATAAAAACTTTATGTAGGCTTGCCATGAGTGATGCAAATTATGCAAGATTAAATTTTGATAAATATATTAAGTTTGTAGACGCATCTAAATTAAAAAAGTTTGTTTATAGAGATTTAGAAATAACATCTAAAAAAATGGATCATGGTACAACAGAGTGCTATGGTTATATGATTAAGCAAAAAAACGGCAAAACTATTGCGTTTACGGGTGACACATGTTGGTGTGATAATTTAGAGTATATGATTGACAACAGTCAACTTGCTTTTGTTGATATGGCGGGTACAGACGTTTCGAGCAAGCACTTTAATATTATTGATGGTATAGAACTTATGAAAAAGTATAAGGGCAAATGCAACATTGTGCCTTGTCATTTAACAAGTCAAGCACTTGACTATTGCATAGGCAGAATTGTTCCACCAAAAGAACTTATGGTTTTGGATGTAAGCGATGATATGCCTTACAAGTTTGAAATTGGCCCTGATGAAGTTCAAACAGAAACTCAAATTAAAAATTTTAAATTTGCCACAAAGAAATTTGAAAGAATTACGGGCGACATTGTTGATTTGCAATTGTCACTTACAAAAAGAGCTGCAAAAAACTATAAATTTCCTACTTATTGCTTTGATATTGTTTTGCACAACACGTCAACTGTTATTGGTTCACTTGTTTATAGTGTAGTGCCTGATAATATTGATGGACATAACGATAATGTAGTGATGAATCTTAACGAAGGATATCAACTTAAGTCTGTTAAATATGAAAGTTGTCAATTAGTTAAGCAGGTTGCAAAGTATCACAAAACACACACAATTTATTTAACTTGTCCGCCAGCAGATTTTGATACAAGGCGTGTTTACGAAAGTTTGGGAGCTTATTTAAAAGAAATTAAAACAAAAACATTTTTAGATGAAGAAGGCAAAAGAAAAACCCGTGAAACTTGTATTTGGGTTTGGACATTGTAAAAAGATAAAAAGAGGATTTTTAATCCTCTTTTTTTTAACTTAATAAGACTTTTATTTTAATAAAAATAAAGCAACAAAAAAAGTGTTTTATTTTTTTAAAAGATATGCTAAAATATGCAAGTTTATAAATTAGGTATATTAAGGGAAGAAGAAAATGGAAAACACAAAGGTAAGAAATGTAGCTATTATTGCGCACGTTGACCATGGCAAAACAAGTTTGGTTAATGAACTTTTAAAACAAGGTGGCGCATTTAGGCAAAATCAAGAAGTTGAAGACAGGGTTATGGATAGTAATGCGATTGAAAGAGAAAGAGGCATTACAATTTTAAGCAAAAATGCATCTTTTATGTATAACGACATTAAAGTTAATGTTGTAGATACCCCTGGTCACGCTGATTTTGGTGGAGAAGTAGAGCGCGTATTAAAAATGGTAGATGGAGTTTTGCTTGTTGTTGACGCTTACGAGGGCCCAATGCCACAAACAAGATTTGTTTTAGAAAAGGCGCTATCTCTTAACTTAAAAATTATTATAGTTGTTAATAAAATTGATAGAAAAGACAGTCGTCTTAGCGAAGTTGCAGACGAGGTTTTAGAGCTTTTGATTGACTTAAATGCAAATGATGAACAACTTGATAGTCCAGTTATTTATGCGTCAGCTCGTAATGGTTATGCTACAACAGATCCAAGCATAGAGGGTAAAGACATGAACCCACTATACGAAGCAATTGTTTCTCATATCCCATGCCCAAAAGGTGATGAGGCAAAACCATTTAACATGCTTGTAAGTTCTACAGAACAAAATGATTTTTTAGGCAAACTAGCTGTTGGAAAAATTGAACAAGGATCTTTAAAAATCAATGACAATTTGGTTGTTACAAATTATCATGACGAAACAAAAAAAGTTAATTTTAAAGTTCAAAACATGTTTGAGTTTGTTGGTCTTAAACGCCTTCCTGTAACAGAAGCAAAGGTAGGCGATATTGTTTGTATTGCTGGTGCTGAAAATATTAGTATTGGCGACACTTTAAGTGATAAAGAAAATGTTAATACTCTTCCTTTTGTAAAAATTAGTGAACCAAGCGTAGAAATGAGCTTTATTGTAAATAACAGCCCATTTGCTGGCAAAGAAGGCAAGTTTTGCACATCTAGACAACTTAGAGAAAGATTGTTTAAAGAGGCAGTTAAAGACTTAAGCTTGCGTGTATATGACACAGATAATGCTGACACATTTAGAGTTCTTGGCAGAGGTGAGATGCACTTGTCTATTTTAATGGAAAATTTACGTCGTGATGGTTATGAATTCCAAGTAAGTATGCCAAGGGTGTTATATAAAGAGATTGATGGTAAAATTCACGAACCTATTGAACGTCTTGTAGTAGATTTGCCAGACGACAAGGCGGGCAATGTTATTAGCGTGTTAGGCTCAAGAAAAGGCGAACTTTTAAATATGTCTAGCAACAATGGTAGAACAAGGCTTGAGTATTTAATCCCTGCGCGTGGTTTATTTGGCTATAAGGGTCAATTTATGACAGATACAAATGGTGAAGGCATTATGAGTAGTGTTTTTCACGAATATCAAGAATTTAAAGGCAATCTTCAACGCAGAAATTATGGTATGCTTGTTGCTTTTGAAACAGGAGAAGCTGTTCAATATGGTTTGTTTTATTCTCAACAACACGGCAGATTATTTATTGGCCCTGGTGAAAAGGTTTATGGCGGCATGATTGTTGGCACAAATCCAAGAGTTGACGATATTGTTGTTAATGTTTGCAAAACAAAACACTTAACAAACACACGTTCAAGTTCTAGTGATGATGCTTTAAGACTTGAACCTATTCAAAAACCAAGTTTAGAGCAATACCTTGATATGCTTGATGAAGGTGAACTTTTAGAAATCACTCCAGTTTCTATTAGAATGCGTAAAAAAACCCTTGACCATACAATCAGGGGCAGAGAAGATTTTAGAAGAAAACAACAACAATAATAGATTAATAAAAAAGCCCACACAATTATGTGGGTTTTTTATTAGTTAATTTTTTTATTTATAACAGCATTTGTTGTGTGCAACTCTTCAAAAACTTCTTTAATGCTTAAAATATTTCCATATACAGTTAAAATGTCATCTTCGTAAAATATTTCTTCTTTTTCAACATTGCTTATTGTCTTGGAGCCCCTAGTTATGGCTAAAATTAGAATACCATAATTTTGTTTTATTTTTATTTGTTCAATGGTTTTATCAAGAAATTCTCTTGGTATAACACTTAATGTAATTTCAGCTATAGAATTTGGGCCATAATTGTCTATAATTTTAATTAGATTTTGATTTTTTTTATGAGAGAGTTTATGCCCAAGTTTAAATATAATATTGTCAAACGCTTTTTTTATAAATTTTATTTTAAATAATAGAGCTACAAACGTAATAGCCCCAAGGCAAACAAAAAGAGGTAGCCAAAATTGATCTTGTTGAGATTGGCTTAAATTAAAAATAAGTGTTACTATTGCAGAAATTAAGCATGCCGAAAAAATATAGCCTAAAATCATAGCAACTCTTGCAAGTCTTCTTCTTGATTTTACAGCCATGATAATTTCACTTTCTTTTGTAGAAAAACCGCAATTTGTTAAAAGAGAAATTGTTTGAAATCTAGCTTTATCTTCGCTTAATCCAGTTAATCTAAATAAAACGGTAAATATTTCGGCAATTATCATGAATAAAATAATTACAAATGTAAACAAAATTATTACAACTTCCATATATATTTTCCTTTTTTAAGATATATTACAATATTTTTTTTATGATGTAAATATTTTATCATCTCTAAATTAAAGTTATTTACAAAAATTATGGGCAGTGATATAATTTAACTAGTTTTAAACAAACAAAATTTTAGGGGGAAAATAATGAATTATTCATCAGAAGTTGAAAACATGTGCGTTGTTAAAAAAGGCGCAAATCATGGCCCAGCACCTATTCCAGAAGAGGCAAAATGGGTTAAAGCAAAAGATATTAGTGATATTTCTGGCTTTACACATGGTGTGGGCTGGTGTGCACCACAACAAGGTGCTTGCAAGTTAACTCTTAACGTTAAAAACGGTATCATTGAAGAAGCTCTTGTAGAAACTTTGGGTTGCTCTGGTATGACACACTCAGCAGCTATGGCAAGTGAAATACTAGTAGGCAAAACAATTTTGGAAGCTCTTAACACAGACCTTGTATGTGATGCTATTAATACTGCAATGAGAGAGTTGTTCTTACAAATTGTTTATGGCAGAACACAATCTGCTTTCTCTGAAGATGGCCTTTCAATTGGTGCTGGCTTAGAAGACCTTGGTAAAGGACACAGAAGCCAAGTTAGTACTTGCTACAGCACAAAACTAAAAGGACCAAGATACCTAGAACTTAGTGAAGGCTACATAACAAAAATTGGTCTTGATAAAGACAATCAAATTATAGGTTATGAATTTGTTAACCTTGGCAAAATGATGGAGAATATCAAAAAAGGTATTGAACCATTAGAAGCAATCAAAAAAGCAAGCGGAAAATATGGTAGAATGGATGACGCTGTTAAAACCATTGATCCAAGGCAAGAGTAAGGAATAGGGGGAGGATAAAGAATATGTTATTTGAAAGTTATGACAGAAGAATTAATCAAATTAACAAAGTTTTAAACGACAATGGCATTAAAGATCTTGACGAAGCAAAACAACTTTGCGATAGTATAGGCGTTGACGTTGCTGGCATTGTTAAAGGTATTCAACCTATTTGTTTTGAAAATGCTTGCTGGGCTTACACAGTTGGTGCAGCGCTTGCAGTTAAAAGAGGTGTAAAAAAGGCTAGTGAAGTAGCTAAATGTATTGGCGAAGGCTTACAATCTTTCTGCATTCCAGGCTCTGTAGCAGATGACAGAAAAGTTGGTATTGGTCACGGAAACCTTGGCAGCATGCTTTTGAGCGAAGAAACAGAATGTTTTGCATTTTTAGCTGGTCACGAATCTTTTGCAGCAGCAGAAGGTGCTATTGGTATTGCAAAAAGTGCAAATAAAGTAAGAAAAAATCCATTAAGAGTTATTTTAAATGGATTAGGAAAAGACGCAGCACAAATTATTTCTCGTATTAACGGATTTACCTATGTTCAAACAGATTTTGACTTTGCAACAGGCAAAGTAAATATTGTTAATGAAACAAAGTATTCTGACGGCGAAAGAGCAAAAGTTAGATGTTATGGTGCAAACGATGTTAGAGAAGGCGTAGCAATTATGCATCTTGAAAATGTTGACATTTCTATTACAGGCAATTCAACAAACCCAACTCGTTTTCAACATCCGGTTGCGGGAACATATAAAAAAGAAAGATTAGAACAAGGCAAAAAATATTTTTCTGTAGCTAGTGGTGGTGGCACGGGTAGAACTCTTCACCCAGACAACATGGCTGCTGGTCCTGCTTCATATGGCATGACAGATACAATGGGTAGAATGCATAGTGATGCACAATTTGCAGGTTCTTCATCAGTTCCAGCTCACGTAGAAATGATGGGGCTTATTGGTATGGGTAACAACCCTATGGTTGGTGCAACTGTATCAGTATCTGTTGCAATTTCTCAAGCAATGAATAAATAATTTGATTTTAGTAACAAAAAAACAGGATAAAAATTTTATCCTGTTTTTTATTTTTATTCACATTTTAGCACTGCTTTGTGGAAAACTTTTTTGCCTTTTTTAATTTTAATTCCTTCAGCTAAATCGTCTTTTGAAAACAATGCTAGAGCAGAAGTCACTTTTTGGCCATTTACAGAAATTCCACCCTGTTCGATAAGTCTTCTTGCTTCGCCTTTGCTTTTTGCAAGATCGCACAAAACAAGAATATCTAAGATGCCTTTTTCGGTTTCTTCGCTTTGCAAAGATATTTGCGTAGTTGGCATGTTTTCGTCAGCGCCCTCGCCGCTAAAAAGCGCATGAGAGGTTGCTTTTGCTTTTTCTGCTTCTTCTGTGCCGTGAACTAGTTCTGTTAAACTAAATGCTAAAATTTCCTTCTTTTCATTAATTCTGCTATCATCCCATGATTGCATTTCTTTAATTTGTTCAAGCGGAATAAATGTTAACATTTTTATACAATTCATAACATCGGCATCGTCTACATTGCGCCAGTATTGAAAAAATTCAAATGGGGTAGTTTTGTTTTTATCTAGCCATACAGCGCCTGCTGCGCTTTTTCCCATTTTTTTACCTTCACTATTTAAAAGCAAATTAATTGTCATAGCATAAGCATCTTTACCTGTCTTTTTTCGAATAAGGTTAGTTCCGCCAAGCATATTGCTCCATTGGTCGTCACCACCAAATTGCATATTGCAACCGTATTTGTTGTGCAAGTATAAAAAGTCGTATGATTGCATTATCATGTAGTTAAATTCAAAAAAGCTTAACCCTCTTTCCATTCTTTGCTTGTAGCATTCTGCCCTTAACATGTTGTTTACAGAAAAGCATGTTCCTACTTCACGAAGAAGGTCAATGTATTTTAAGTCAACAAGCCAATCTGCATTGTTAACAATAATTGCTTTATCTTCGCCAAATTCAATAAAACGTTCTATTTGTTTTTTAAAGCACTCGCAATTGTGGTTAATATCTTCTTGTGTAAGCATAGCACGTAAATCTGTTCTGCCTGTAGGATCGCCAATTAAGCCTGTTCCGCCACCCAACAAAACAATAGGTTTGTTGCCTGCCATTTGAAGGCGTTTCATAAGGCATAATGCCATAAAGTGGCCAACGTGCAAAGAATCTGCTGTTGGGTCAAAACCAATATAAAATTTTGCTTTTCCTGAATTTATTAACTCTTTTATTTCTTTTTCATCTGTTACTTGAGCAATTAATCCTCTTTCTTGTAATTCTTCAAAAATTTTCATATTTATTTCTCCTTTTTAATTAAGTTTTTATATTAATAATGTTAAAGTTCTTTGTTAAAAATTTAATCAAATAATATTGTTTTAAATTTAAGGTAGGCGTGTTTAATATAGTAAATAAAACAAAAAAACCTCTATTCCACAAACTATGGAATAGAGGACGAAATTTTATTTTCGTGGTACCACCTCATGTTTAAATATCAATATAAATTTGATATTACTCATTATGTGCAATCACACATTTAACGCTGTATCGGGCGTACCCGCCTATCCCTACTAAAATTTCAGGAAGTAGCTCCGGAATGTATTCAAATCAAAGTGTTAGCATTTTTTCACCAGGCAAATGCTCTCTAAATAACAACATTTAATTTTACTTGTTTCCTTCAAAGCCTTAACTATTATTACATGGGCAGTTTAGCATAATAATTTTTATTTTGCAAGAAAAATTTAAAACAAAAAAACACTCGTGAGAGTGTTTTCTTTATTTTGGTGATCCCGACGGGATTCGAACCCATGATACCGCCGTGAAAGGGCGATGTCTTAACCGCTTGACCACGGGACCACATATTGTAAAGGTTACTTAATCTTCCATTTATAAATTAAACAAAATGGTAGTGGCGGTAAGATTTGAACTTACGACCTTTCGGGTATGAACCGAATGCTATAACCCCTAAGCTACGCCACCACAAACTAAGCATGGTGTATTATAAAGTAATATTGATTTATTGTCAACTATTTTTTTTAAAAAAAGATAAAAATATAGCAATATTATAGTGCAAAATGTATAAAGTTTTTAAATACAAGTATATAGTTGCAAAGGGGGATGGATAAAGAGGGTTATTAGGCTGTTTTAGTTGTAGTTATAAACTAAAAACAGCCTCATCGTTGCACTCTCCTTCGCTGTAAAGCATAATGCCTTGCTCTGGCTGATAGTTAATACTTCGTGCAATATCTAATTTTTGTTGAGTTGAAGAAAAAGAATAGTCTCTTGGCAGATAAATAACATCTATACCATATTCGCTAAGTTGTTGCTCAAATTTTTCCCATCTTTCAACACCTGCTATTTGTTTAGGAGTCATTTCCTCTGGGTTAGGGTATGTTGATTTTAAATATTCGTCGCATGAAAACAACACATCAACATCATGTTCTAAGCACATTTGTAATTTTGAATATAAGTTATCTTGAGGTATTGCCTTGGAAACACTTTTAAGCTCGCTAATAATTGCAATTCTTTGTTCAAATGGAATAGACGGTTTATGATGTTTGTATTCTTCAATAACATCGTCGGTAGAAACTGCCACGATTAATTCTTCACACATTCCAGAAGCTGTTTTTAGTGATTCTATATGCTTTATATGTAAAGAATCAAAAGCTCCGGTATATAATCCTCTTTTATAATATTTTTTGTCGTTCACAACAAGCCCCCAAAAAAGTAAAAATATCTAAAAAAAATTTAAAAAAGCTTGAGGATAAATCCCCAAACTTTTTGCTTATTTTTAGATATAGTTATATGTGTATGAAAAAAGTGTTTTGAAGAACACCTTCAAATTTGTTAAAGAATATTGAACCTGAAAAAACAAATTTACTTTTCATTACGTTTATTTTTATCACAGTTTTTTATTATTGTCAAATTTTAAAATAAAATGTAGAAAAATATTATAAATTGTTTATATATTTTAGGGGCTTTTTCTTGGTGCTAAACTTACACCTCCACTATTGTCTCCAGCTTTCATATCAACTGCTGACATAACAGCAACTGCCTGAGATGAAAACTTAGCAAACTCTGGGTTTTTTTCTCCATCATCTCCACTAGGAGGAGTTGGTCCACAAGCTGTTAACGCAAATATAAATGGAACAACTAACAAAAATGAAAATAGATATTTAAAAAACTTTCTCATATCCCTTTACTTCCCTTTTTTATATATCTTTCATCATCCGATTTAT
>JAFQOM010000073.1 GCA_017403205.1 Clostridia bacterium
TATCTATTGATAAAAAAATAATAGAAGCAGAAAAACAATTAGAAACAGAATTTAAATTAGCCGAAGAAATAGCTCTATTTAATCAAAATAAGGTTTTAAAAGCCTTTATTGAAAATAGAATTTCATCCAATCACTTTTATGGCTCAACTGGATATGGATACAATGATATAGGAAGAGAAAAATTATGCCAAGTGTATGCAAAAAGTTTTGGGGCAGAGGAGGCAATTGTATCTCAAGCAATATCATGCGGGTCTCACGCTATAACAACAGTTTTATTTGGCTTGCTTAGACCTGGCGATACAATGCTTGCTATTACAGGAAAGCCTTATGATACACTTGACGAAACTATATTTGGCTTAAAAGATAAAGATAACGGCAGCCTAAAAGACTTTGGTGTAAATTATGCTGCAGTAGATCTAAAAAATGATGAGTTTGATACAGAAAAAATTCTTGCAGAAGCAACAAAAAATCCAAAAATAATCTATATTCAACGTTCTTGCGGATATTTATATAGAAAAGCATTGGAGATAAAAAAATTAGAAGAAATAATCAAAAAAATCAGGGCTATAAACAAACAAAGCATTATTGTTGTTGACAACTGTTATTGCGAATTTGTAGAAGAAAAGGAGCCAACAGAAATTGGGGCAGATATTGCAGTTGGTTCTTTAATAAAAAATCCAGGTGGCGGTCTTGCAAGCAATGGTGGATATATAGTCGGTAAGAAAAAATATATCGATTTAATTGCCGGCAGATTTACATCTCCGTCACTTAAAATGGAAGTTGGTTCCTTTGAGGGTGGCTACAGGTTAATATATCAAGGTTTATTTATGGCTCCTCACACAGTTTTACAGGCTAAAAAGGGGTCTTTGCTAATAGGTAAAGTTATGCAAACTTTAGGATACAAAACTATTGATAACTCAAACTCATTAGCAGACATAGTAAGAAGCATTATTTTTGAAGATAAAGACGATTTGATAAATTTTTGCAAGTCAATTCAAAAAATGTCTCCTGTAGATAGTTTTGTTACCCCAATTCCATCAGAGATGGCTGGCTATGATTGTGAGGTTGTTATGTCTGCTGGTTGTTTTGTTGAGGGAAGCACAATGGAATTAAGTTGTGACAGCCCTTTAAGAAAGCCTTATATTTTATATATTCAAGGTGGTTTAACATACGAACACATAAAATTAGCATTAAATGATTATTTAACAAATAGATAAAAAAAGGAAGGTGTGATTTTTTACACCTTCTTTTTATTCTTAATAATGTCTTACCAAGCCAACTACTTTACCTAAAATGTCTACGGAAAAACAATATATAGGTTGCATGGCAGAATTTTCTGGTTGAAGCCTTATATGAGAGTCTTCTTTATAAAATCTTTTAACAGTTGCATTACCATTAATCATTGCAACAACAATGTCCGCATTATCCGCATAATTCTGTTTTCTAACAATAATTTTATCTCTGTTATAAATACCTGCCTCTATCATGCTGTCGCCTTTAACAGTAAGCATAAATAATTCACCATTTTTAAAAAAATTATCCGAAAATTCATAAACATCTTCATAATTTTCATAGGCAAATATAGGCCTCCCAGCGGCAACTTCGCCTAAAAGAGGGATTTTTCTTGTATGGGTTTCTGGTTCTTTTTCATAATAATTTTTTACAAGCTCTATAGCTCTATTTTTATTACCCGCACGCTTTATTTGGCCATTTTCTTCTAGTTTATCAAGATAATATTGTATTGTGCTTGTAGAGCTAACATCCATTTCTTTTTGTAATTCTCTAACAGAAGGAGGAAACCCCTTTTCATTTAAATACATTTTTATAACCCGTAAAACCTTATTTAAAGTTTCTTCAGTTTTCTTATTTGTTCTCATCATTTTTATAAACCCTTTACTCAGTTAAAATCGTGTGTTTTTATTATAACATAAAAAGAACAAATGTCAAACATTTGTTCTAATTTTAACTTTCTTCATCTCTTAACTTTACTACTTTGGCAACATTTCTTCTGGCATCGTCTGAAATAGCAGCATAGTGCTTTCGTGTTGTATTTACATCTTTGTGACCTAAAACATCAGCAACAATATAAATATCATTTGTTTGCCTATATAAATTTGTTCCAAATGTACTTCTTAATTTGTGAGGTGTTATTTTTTTTAATGGTATACAAGCTTGGCTGTATTTTTTTACTATTTTTTCGACAGCCCTAACACCAATTCTTTTATTTTGTATAGATAAAAACAAAGCTTTTTCATCTATAGGTATTAGAGGGTTATTGTTGCGTTGTTGAATGTATAGTTTTAAAGATTTTGCTACCTCATCAGAAAAATACAAAATGGTCTGATTTCCACCTTTTCTGGTAACTCTAAAACCATTTACATTGAAATCAAAATCATCTATATTTAATCCTACACATTCACTAACACGAATTCCAGTACCTAATAGCAGTGTTAGCATGGCAGTATCACGTGTTTTTGTTATAGAATTGTATGAGTTTTGTCTTTTAGAAAAATTTTTAGGATTTTCTGCTTGATTCAAAAGTTTAACAACCTCATCAACTTCTAATCTAACAATTTCTTTTTCGTGTATTTTGGGTGATTCTATCTTAGTTGATACATTGGCCTTAAGTTTGTCTTTTTTATAAAAATATTTAAGCAAACTTTTAACAGCAGATAATTTTCTAGCTTTACCTTTTTCATTGTTTTTAAAAAAATTATCCTCTATATAATATCCTGATAAATAGTTTAAAAACATTTCAAGATGAGTAGAAGTTAACGCATTTAACGTTTCAATTTTTAATTCTTTTATTTCATAATCGTTGAATTCTAAAATCTCTGTAACCAAAAAGTTAAAAAAAATTTTTAAATCTTGGGCATAATTTAACCTTGTTAAGGAAGTTGTTTGATTTTCTATCCCCCTAAAAAACTCATGACAAAAGTAGGGGAGAGTAGATAATATTTCCCTTATTTTTAAATTAGTTTTTTGATTGCGTTGCAAAAAATAATCATTTTGTATTTCTGTCATGAATTTATTTTAACAAACCTCTAAAAAAAAGTAAAACAAAGTTGACTTAAACAACATTAGAATTTATAATAAAAGAAGTTTAAAATAAAGGAGAATATTGTTTTTATGATTTCAATAGAACTAATAAAAAAAGACGCAAAAAAAATTGAAAACTTGCTTGCAAAAAAGGGTTGCGTTGTAGACTTTTCGACAGTACTAAATTTAGATGCTGATAGAAGAAAGTTAATTCAGGATGTTGAAACTTTGAAATCGCAAAAAAACAAGGTAAGTTCTCAAATTCCTATGTACAAAAAAGAAGGAAAAGATACTACTGAAATTTTTGCAGAAATGAAAAAACTGGGCAATAAAATTGAAGAATTGGATAAAAAAGTTGCAGACTGTGACGAACAAATTTGGAAATTTTTAGCAGTTTTACCAAACCCTCCAGATGAAGATTTACTTGAAGGAGGAAAAGAAAACAATAAAGTATTAAGACAAGTTAACAAAAAACCTGAATTTGACTTTAAAGCAAAAAATCACGTTGATTTGTGCGTTGATTTAGGCTTGATTGATTATGATAGGGGTGTTAAACTATCCGGCAATGGAAGTTGGCTATACAGAGGCTTAGGGGCTAAATTAGAATGGGCCTTGCTTAATTTTTTTATAGATGAGCATACTAAAGATGGATACGAATTTATCCTACCACCTCATATGCTAAATTATGACTGCGGCTATGGGGCAGGACAATTTCCTAAATTTGCTGATGAAGTTTACTGGATTGATAATAAAGATGAAAAATCAAAATTTTTACTACCAACAGCAGAAACCGTATTGGTAAACATGTATAAAGGCGAAATTATTCCAGAAGAAAAACTTCCTATGAAATTTTTTGCTTATACACCATGTTACAGAAGAGAAGCCGGCAGTTATAGACAAGAAGAAAGAGGCATGATAAGGGGCCATCAATTTAACAAAGTTGAAATGGTTCAAATTACAACTCCTGAGCAAAGTGCCGCAGCTTTTGAAGAATTGGTTGGTAAGGCAGAAAATCTTGTAAAAAAATTAGGCTTACATTATCAAGTTTCTAAATTAGCAGCAGGGGATTGTTCAGCTTCTATGAAAAGAACTTATGATATTGAAATTTGGATACCAAGCATGCAAATTTATAAAGAAGTATCATCTGCCTCAAATGCAGGAGACTATCAAGCAAGAAGAAATAATACTAAATATAGAAATAATGAAACCAAAAAAGCAGAATTTGTTCATACATTAAATGCTAGTGGACTTGCAACCTCTAGACTAATTCCAGCAATAGTTGAACAGTATCAAAATGCAGATGGAAGCGTAACAGTTCCAGAAGTTCTTAGAAAATATATGGGTGGCCTAGAAGTAATAAAAAAATACTAATAAAATAGCAAGGATAAAAAATGGAAGAAACTTTAATAAGAGAATTTGCCGAATTAAAAAGCAAAGATAAGGTTCAAGAATTTTATGATAAAGCCTTGTCTATTTTAACAGCCGCTCTTGACGATATGAGAGAAGAAAAAACAGCAACTAAGTTAGACTATGATGACACAAGAATTTTTCCAATGGGCGATTATACAAATGATACATTTATAGATCAAACTGGCGAGTTAGAAATTGTAATAGCGACATCAAATCCACAAATTAAAATAGCAAATTCAACATATTCAAAAAGCGTTTTAGATGCAAAGACAAAAAAACAAAAACAAGCATTAACAAATAAAGGCTCAATTGAAGAAATTATGCATAACTATTTAATGTGTCTTGCCAACTATTTTGATGAATCGACAATCCTCTTAATGACACGTGATGGAATTAAAGTATTGTGTCTAGAAGAATATGGCTTTAAAATTTTAATTAGATTTGCAACTTTTTCTGAAAATGATAAAGAGGCAATATTATCATTTTGGAATCCTGTTCTTCATAAGGCAAAACCAGTAAATTTATTTATGTATAATGAAAATATGTCAAAAAAAGATGAAGACACTAATGGCAATTATAAAAAAATTGTAAGAATATTTAAAAATATTAGAAAAACAATTTTAATAAATAAATGGACAAATAGTAGTAGTTTAAA
>JAFQOM010000074.1 GCA_017403205.1 Clostridia bacterium
GCTCAAACAGGTCAAGAGGGGTGTTTAAGCATACCAAAAAGGTACGAAGAAGTAACAAGGCCTAAAAAGGTAACTGTTGAATTTTTTGATAGATTTGGCAACAAAATGACTTTGACAGCCTCTGATTTTATGGCCAGGGCTATTTGTCATGAATATGATCACCTAGATGGCGTTTTGTATGTAGATCATGTTAAAAAAAATAACAACAATTAGTTAAAAATATATGGCTTTAAACAACATCTTTACATAATAGGGGAGGTTTTTAATAATGAAAATTGCCTTTTTAGGTTCTTCAGAGTTTTCTTTAACAGTTTTAAAGGCTTTGTATAATAGTAATCACAAAATTGTTTGTGTGGTAACAAATGTAGATAAAGTTAGTGGCAGAGGACATAAAGTAGTAAGCCCTATAGTAAAGACGTTTGCACTGGAAAATAACATACCTGTTTTGCAATATAACAAAGTAAGCTTAGAGGGCTATGATCAAATTAAATCATATAAACCAGATGTTTTAATTACTGCGTCGTTTGGCCAAATTTTAAAACAAAATATTTTAGATTTGGCGCCATTTGGGGTTATAAATGTTCACTCTTCATTGTTGCCAAAATATAGAGGTAGTGCACCAATAAATTGGGCGATTATTAAGGGTGAAACTGTAACAGGTGTAACTATTATGAAAACAAATATAGGGCTTGATACCGGAGATATAATTTTAAAAAGGGCTCTTGATATTTTGCCAACAGAAACAGCGGGAGAGTTAAGTGAAAGACTTTCTATTTTAGGTGCCCAAGTGTTGTTAGAAGCGCTTGAAGATCTTCAAAATGGCAAATGTACTTTTACACCCCAAAACGAACAGGAATCTAGTTATTATCCAATGCTTAACAAACAAATGGCAAAAATAGATTTTAACAACAACTGTCAAGACATTGTTAATTTGGTTAGGGGGCTTAATCCTTGGCCAATATGCTATATTGTAGATAAAAATAACGAGCAAAACATTATAAAAGTTTTAAAAGTCTCTAATTATTATGTAGGGCAAGATTTTAGTGCTTATCAAAATGGTCAAGTTGTTTTGTCGTCTTCAAAAACAGGGCTTATTGTAAAATGCAGTGATGGTTATTTGTCTCTTGATGTGATTCAAGCTCCAAATAGCAAGGCGATGCCAGCTAAAAACTATTTAAACGGAAAAACAATAGAGGTTGGAACTCAGTTTTAACAATTAAAAGGATTGCAAATGAAGGAAGATATTTTAAGCAAATCTTATGCTGAACTTAAACAAATATTAGCTGACCTTAAGCAGCCTAAATATAGGGCAGATCAAATATATTATGATTTGCACAATGGCAAAACGTTAGATGAGATTTCAAACATACCAAACGAGTTAAAACAACAATTAAAAGAGCTATATGACGATGAAGTTTTAAAAATTATTAAAACACAAAAATCAAGTGATGGAACTCAAAAATTTTTGTATCAATTAAGGGACGGAAATTTAATAGAAGGCGTTTTAATGAATTATAACTTTGGTTATACATTGTGTGTTTCAACTCAAGTTGGTTGTCGTATGGGCTGTAAATTTTGTGCCTCTGGCCTAGATGGTTTAGTAAGAAATTTATCTAGTGGAGAAATTATGGCTCAACCTATTATGGTTAATAAATTATTAGGAGGCAGTTGTAAGGATAGAAAAGTAACAAACATTGTTCTTATGGGTAGCGGAGAACCTTTAGATAATTTTGACAACACTTTAAAGTTTTTTGAACTTGCAACCTTTAAATTAGGCTTGTATTATAGCGAACGTAACATTTCTTTAAGCACATGCGGTTTAGTTAAAAATATATACAAACTTGCTGACAGTGGATACAAAATAAACATATGTTTATCTCTTCACGCAAGCAACGATGAAGTTAGACATCAAATTATGCCAGTGTCTAAGTCGACAACAGTTCAAGAGCTTATGAAGGCTTGTAAATATTATTTTGAAAAGACAAACAGGCGCATTTTGTTTGAATACATTTTAATTAAAGGGGTTAATAGTTTAAAATCTCATGCGTTAGAACTTGCAAAGTTAACAAAAGGTATAAATTGTATTGTTAACCTAATTAACCTAAATGAAGTAAAAGAAAACGATTTTAAACGCTGTAGCCAAGAAGAGGTTAATTTGTTTTTTAACACCCTAAAACAACAAAAAATAAACGTAACTACAAGACGAAGCCTGGGCAATGATATTGATGGCGCATGTGGTCAATTGAGAAGAAAACATATTCAACAAGGTTGTTAAAATTTGTAAAAATATATATTCTACAAAAAAGTTACAGTCTCTACTTTTTTAAAAATAAACTCTACAAGTTAGTGATTTTAATAAAAATCACACAAATACAAATATCAAATTAAGGGGTAAAAACATGTCAATTTTAGTATCTGCGTCTACAAATCCACCAAAAACATTGCAACAAATGTATGAATATATTAAAAAATTAAATGATACAGATGTTGATTTTATTCATTGTGATGTTATGGACGGTAAATTTGTTAAAAGTAGAACATTTGGCTCTAAAATTGTTAAAGAAATAAACAAACTTAGTCAAAAAAAGTTAGATGTACATCTTATGGTTAAACATCCGACTTTTAGCTTAAAACGTTATATAAGGGCAGGGGCGGATATTTTAACTGTTCACTATGAGGCTTACAAAAACAAACAGAAGCTTATAAAAATTCTTCAAAAAATAAGAGCTATGGGGGCGTTTGCAGGTTTAAGTTTTAATCCAGACACACCAGTAGAAGAAGTTTTGCCATTTATTTATTATTGCGATATGTTTTTGGTTATGAGTGTTGTTCCTGGCAAGAGTGGGCAACAGTTTATATCACAAACTATTGATAGATTAACGCAAATTAATAAATTTTTAAAAGATCAAAATTTGCAAATTCAAATAGAAGTTGATGGTGGTGTAAATACACAAAACATTGATTCGCTAAAGCAATTAGATGTAAATAGCGTTGTAGTTGGTAGTTATTTGTATAATAGCAACGACTATAACAAGGCAATTAAA
>JAFQOM010000075.1 GCA_017403205.1 Clostridia bacterium
GATAGTGGAATAATTTCTCGCCTTGCTTATGTTTTAGATGACTTTTTATCTGGTATTGGCTTAAACGGAAAAGCAGTTTATATAATTTTATTAGGGTTAGGTTGCAACACTGTTAGCACAATGGCAACAAAAAATTTAAATGGTAAAAATTTAAAAACAAAATCTGCAATAATAAATCCATATATTAGTTGTTTGGCTCGTCTTCCAATTTACACAATTGTTGCATCTGCGTTCTTTAATGAATTTGCATTTTTAATTGTTGCTGGTTTGTATATTTTAGGTTTGGTTGTTGCGCTAACTATTAGTGCAATTTTAAATAAAAAAATTTTAAAAACTAGTGGTGGTGAACTGCTACTTGAATTTGCGCCCTTACGAGGAATAGACATTAAACATATTTTGCAAGTATGTTATGTTAATGCAAAAGATTTTGTAAAAAGAATTTTTGGTGTTGTTTTAAGTGTTGGAATAATTATTTGGATTTTAACTCACACAAAATTTAATTTAACTTATACGCAAAATATAAATAACAGTATTTTGTTTAGCGTTGCAAATTGTTTAACTTTTATTTTTGCGCCAATAGGTTTAAACAGTGCAGGAATAGTTTGTGCTTTAATTGTAGGTTTTATGGCAAAGGAATTAATAGTAAGTACAATGTGTATAACAAACCATGCAACAACGAATGCAGAATTAATCTCTAGCTTAAGTATGTTAACCAGTGCAATTAGTTTTACACCTGCTAGTGCAATTTCGTTTTTAATATTTAGTTCTCTTTATTGTTCGTGTGCAAGTAACTTGGCAGTTCTTAAAAAAGAAACCGACACTTTTACAATGTGGTTTAGTATAATTAGTCAATTTACAATTGCGTATATGTTAAGTTTTGTAGTTTATCAAACTTTAACTAAAGGGTGGTGGAGTATGTTAATTGCAATTGTAATTGTAACATTAATTTTGTTTGCTATAATTTTTACAATAAAAAAAGTTAAGCAATATAAGTGCTTAACTTGTGGTAAGTGTAAGTAATTACAACTTATGTGATGCATTTGTGTCGTTAACAAAATCTACAAAGTCTTGAATTTCGTTAATCAACACATTTAATTCGTCCATTAATTCATTTTCAACTTTAAGTGCTTTAAAGAAAACCTTAATAGTTTTTGCTTGTTCAAGCAGTTTTTCTACTTTTTCATCATTCATATAGCAAAACATTTTAGTGTCTTTACTTGCTTTTTCTTTAAAATTTTCTAATTGTGTGCGTAAACCTGCAATATACATTTCTGGCATAGTTCTCTCCTTAATTTGTTTGTATTATATCATAATAAAGAATTTTGTCAAGACACAAACAAAAAATGCTAGGCTTTATGCCCAGCATTTTTGTTATAAACTAACAGTTTCTACATTTGCAAGTTCATCTAACCAATTAATTAAATTTGCAAGTTCGTATGCTTGGTCAGAATTTGCATCAACAGTTTTTTGTAAATCTAAAGCGTCAGCCAATAAAACTATTGCTTTTTCTTTTGCGTCTTCTGCTGAGATTGATCCACTTTTAAGTTGTTTTCTTAAAGTGTTGTAGCAATTTTGAAGTTTAGCGATTGTCATAAATCCTCCTTAAGTTACTTAACTATAACATGCCTTAAGAGGTTTGTCAATACCTAAATTTTGTAAAAAGTGTAAGAAATTGTAAAAAAGACTAGAAAAATAATTAAATGTTTGGTA
>JAFQOM010000076.1 GCA_017403205.1 Clostridia bacterium
TAAAAATTAAAACTTTAAAAAGTTAAGTTTTATAAATTAGTTTTTTTAAAAACAAAAGCTCTGATACAAACTGTTTTTATGTTTTAAAAATTAAGAAAAGAAAATTGATATAAACCGCTTAAATAAAGAATATTATAAAAAATTAACTTTATAAATTTTATATAAATTATTTTTAAAATTGATAGTTTAAAAAGTCAAGGGCCCCGCACATTATTGCATAACACATCTTATTTTGATAATCTTTATCTTGCAACAAAACCTCTTCTTTAGGATTACTTAAAAACCCACACTCTACTAAAACCGCTGGTATATCTGTGCAATTTACAATATAATAATCACCCATTTTTTCTTGTTTTTTTGCATTGTCAAAGCAAACGCTAAGTTGTTTTTGTATTTTGCTTGCTAGCGCTTTTCCAGCATCATTATCCTTTTTATAAAAGGCTTGAGCTCCATTTGTAGAACTCAATGAAAAACTATCCATATGAAGTGAAATAACAATATTTGGCTTTGTTTTTTGTATAATTTCTTTTCGTTTTAACATATCACTTTTTTTATGATTTTTTGCATTAGCCTCGTATAATCCATTATCATTTTTACGTGTTAAAACACAATTAACACCCATTTTGTTAAACTGTGTTGCCAAATTATTTGCATATTCTAAATTAAGTTTGCTTTCATAAACACCAGTATTTTTACCTACACTTCCACCATCAATTCCGCCATGTCCCGCATCTATAACTACTGTAACTTTTGAATTTGGCACACAGTAAACACCTGTAGAATAAGCGCTTTTAGCGCTAAAAACAATCAAAACAAATACAAAAATTAATATAATTACAGCACACAAAACGTGTTTTAATTTTACAAAAACAAACATTTTCTACCCCTTCTTATACAAAAATTTGTTAATATTTTATATAAAAGTATTGTTAATTAATTATATTTTATTTGTTGTTTTTTATGATTAAAACAAAAAAAACACCTCATTTTAAAAGGTGTTTTAATTGTTATTATTAAATTTTCTTGCACCACAACTTGGGCACTGTTTGTCTTCTTCACTTACAAAACAGCCACAATAAATACATGTTTTTTTACTCTTTTTTACTTGCTGTGTTGTTGCTACTGCCTCACCCAGCATTGTCGTATTTGATGTTATTTCACCAAGATTGCCTTCATCTTGAGCGTTCTTTTTAATAAGAGATATAGCTATAGCAACCAAAACAACAATGCACGCACCAAGTACACATTCTACAGCAATTGTTATTTTATTTGCCTCTATATATTTCAAGTATTCACCATCAGCTTCAAGCGGAATATCTTTATAACCCATATTAATAGAATCTGTGAACATATCCACGTCTTTGTTGTTTACAGCCAAAACTATAGATTGCCTTACTTGAAATTCTTTTTTAGATATATCATCTATTGTATAAACAGAAAAAGTATAGCCATGCAACGTTTCACCTGTTTTTGTGCGCAAAGCATATGTTATATACCACTTATCACAATCCCTATTATAAAACCTATCAGTTATCCAACCTACCTTTTGATACTCTGGGTTTTCGATTGCATAATCAATCATTTGAATATAATATTCTCTGTCTGTTTTAATTTTATTTATATATTTATTATTTGAAACAAGAACCGTTATAATTGCAAGTGCAAAAAATAACAAGGCAAAGCTTACACTAAAAAGAGTTCTTATGCTTGAAGCTTTTTTTGCAGGAATATAATATCTTTTGCTGTGCCATCCAATATACATTGGTCTTGAAGAACTATAACTACCACCAAAACCATTAGATCCACCTCTTGAACCCCCGCCAAAACTTCCACCGCCAGAACTTCCACCGCTACGATGGCTACCACTGCTTCCACCATGAGAACCACTTGGCATAAAAATTCCTCCTTATTTATAATTATTTATAACACGATTAAACAAAAAAAGACAAATATTTAAACTTAAAATACTATATAAGCTTTAAATATTGCCTTTTCTGTTTTAATTTTCTATATCTATATTTGAAACAGCGTCTAAATTAATATCACTTAAACCAACGCCATTTATTAGGTTAAAATAACCCAAACTCGCAATCATTGCAGCATTGTCTGTGCAAAGATTAAGAGGTGGAACACAAACTTTAATACCCTCTTGCTTGCCACGCTCTAAAAGCTTTTGCCTTAAATAGCTATTGGCAGAAACACCACCTGCAACACAAAGGGTTTTGTGTTTATATGTTTTGCAAGCTTTTATTGTTTTTTCTACCAAGCCGTCAACCGCCTGACATTGAAAAGAGCAGCATATATCAGCAATCGGCAAGTCTCGACCCTTTTGTCTAAGAGAATTAACATAGTTGATTACGGCAGTTTTTAAACCACTAAAACTACTATCAAAACTGTTTTTTAAAGTGTCTTTTATAAACTTAATATTGTTTTTGCCTTCTTTTGCAAGCTTGTCTACTTTTGGCCCACCGGGATATCCTAAACCTACAACACGAGCAACTTTATCATAAGCTTCACCAATAGCATCATCAAGCGTACAACCTATAAGTTTTTGAGAAATAAAATCTTTAACCTCTACAATAGCAGTATGCCCGCCACTAACAATCAATCCTATAAAAGGTGGGGTTAAATCTTTAAACTCTATATAATTTGCACTCATATGCCCTTTTATGTGATTTACAGCAATTAAAGGCTTTTTAAGGCTGTATGCTAGTGATTTTGCAAAACCAACACCAACCATTAAGGCCCCAATCAAACCAGCCCCATATGTTACAGCAATTGCGTCTATTTTATCTAAAGTTAAATTAGCTTCTTTTAAACTTTCATTTAAAACATTGGAAATAGCTTCTATATGATTTCTAGATGCAACTTCTGGCACAACACCACCAAACCTCGTGTGAATTTCTATTTGGCTAGCTACCGTGTTAGATAAAACCTCTCTTCCGTTTTTAACAATAGCTACAGAAGTTTCATCACAACTTGTTTCTATACCCAAAACAATTATATCTTTTTGCTTTTTAAGTTGTTCAACTTTTTTTTGCATTTGTTCTAAATACATTTATATTTACCTTTATGTCGACTTTTAATTTAACATTATAACATTATCTACTTTTTTTAAGATAATCAAAAATAAATGGTTTTATGTTTCCGTCCATCACAGCTTGAACATCACTTGTTTCATAGTTAGTTCTATGATCCTTAACCATAGTGTATGGGCAAAAAACATAACTTCTTATTTGACTGCCCCACTCTATTTTTTTTATATCGCCTTTAATTTCTTTTAAACTTTTTTCTCTCTCTTCAATTTTAAGTTGAACCAGTTTGCTTTTTAAAATTTTAAAGGCCATTTCTCTGTTTTGAAGTTGACTTCTTTCGTTTTGACAAGTCACCACAATGTTTGTAGGCAAGTGCGTAAGTCTTATAGCACTATCCGTTTTGTTAACGTGTTGGCCACCAGCCCCACTGCTTCTATATGTGTCAACCCTAACCTCATCCATGTTAATTTCTACTTCAACAGTATCATCAATTTCTGGCATAACTTCTAAGCTTGCAAAGCTAGTATGTCTTCGTTTGTTTGCGTCAAATGGCGAAATTCTAACAAGTCTATGAACACCCATTTCTGCCTTTAAATAGCCGTATGCTTTGCTGCCCTCTACCAAAAATGTAACACTTTTAATGCCCGCTTCATCACCATCTAAAACATCTAAAACTTTTATAGAAAAACCATTTTTTTCACAATACATACTATACATTCTATAAAGCATGCTAGCCCAGTCTTGCGCTTCTGTTCCACCCGCACCTGCATGAAGGGTTAAAATGGCGCTGCAATCATCATATTCGCCAGCTAAAAGCGTAGAAATTGTGCTTTCTTCAACAAACAATGCAAGTTCATTTACTTTTTCAACCAAATCATTGTAAGCAGATTGATCTTCCTCAATGCTTAAAAGTTCTGTCAAAAAGTTAATATCTTCTTCTAACGTATCTA
>JAFQOM010000077.1 GCA_017403205.1 Clostridia bacterium
AAGGTTTTGATGGATTTGGAAAAGTTGAGTTTTAACAAAGGATTTATACAAGATTTTTCTAGTGCGAAAAAAGATTATACCCCGGATTTTTGTGAACAAAAATTGTTTGAAATTTAAAAAAAGTTACAAAAAAAACTATCAAGCAAAGAAACTTGTTATTTGATAGTTTTTTTTATAGCAGTTTAAAAAAATTCTTCATATTATATATGGATGCAAAATAGCCAAATTTTATTTAAAAATTGTGCCACTTAAAAATTGGGGAGAATAAAGATGAAAAATAATATATATAAGATAATAGGGAATACACCTATAATAAAAATTAACTATATATATAAGGGAAAAAAGAGAATTAGCTTTTTTAAAGCTGAATGGTTAAACTTTAGTGGATCTATAAAGGATAGGGTTGCTTATCAGATTATAAAAGATGCTGTTGAAAGCGGGGTTCTTAAAGAGGGGCAACAAATTGTAGAAGTAACAAGTGGAAACATGGGGATATCTCTTGCAGCTGTTGCAAAAAGCTTTAACAGGGATGTTGTTGTTTTTATGCCTAAAAACATGAGTAAAGAGAGAAAAAAACTTATACAAATGTATGGTGCTAAGCTTATATTGACAGATAATTTTGAAAGTGCATTTAAACAAGCAAAAGATTATGCAAATAAGCACAATGCTTTTTTAGCCCGTCAATTTGAAAATTATAGCAATGTTTTGGCGCATATTCAAACAGCCAAAGAAATATTTTTTAGTTTAAAAAAAGAGTTAAAAGGTTTTGTTTGTGGTATTGGCACAAGTGGAACAATTATGGGCGCTATTAATTATTTTAATAGCAATCAATTTGTTTTAGATTCAAAAACAATTACTGAAGATAATATTTGCAATAAAATTAAAATATTTGGGGTAGAGCCTTATTCTTCCCAAATATTTTCTAAAGGTAAGATACGAGGGGAGCATAAGATACAAGGTTTGGCTGATGATTTTGTTCCTAAATTATATAATGATGAATATGTGGATAAAATATATAAGGTTAAGGATGAAGATGCTTTAGCTATGAGCTCTAAACTTGCAAAAACATTTGGCTTTTCAGTTGGGATATCTAGTGGGGCGAATTTTTTAGGCTGTGCACTGTCTGGAATAAATGGTGTAGCATCTGTCTTTGTAGATGACAACAAAAAATATATTTCAACGGATTTGTATGGTGTAAAAGAAACGCCTTTAGTTGAACAAATAAATTTGGAAAGTTTTGAAATTTTGTAGATTTTATTGCTATTAAGGTTTTATTATTTTTTATTTTAAAACCTCATCTTTTTTGTATATGTATTTTGCCCAAATTTATTTTTAATATTGACACGAATTTTTTCATATGTTAAAATTCAAGTAACATAAAGATTTTGTGCAAAAAACGCATTAGAAAAGGAGATTTTAGTTTATGTGGCAAACATTTATTAACATTTTAAGCGTTATTGGCATTGTTGCTGTTGCGGCATTTATTATTGTTTTTTTATCCGATTTATTTATTTCTATTGTTGATGGAACAAATGGGATTTTCTTTAAACGTAATAAAAATAAAGCAAAAAATGATTATGATGATGATGACGATGATAGGCCAACAAAAAGACCTATTCTTTTAAATGAACCAAAAGAATATAAAGATGATAGGGCAAAAAGAGAAGAATATGAGGAGGCTCCTGTTAGGAAGCCAGCTCCTGTTTCAGATGCTAAATATCAAGAAGTTGAAGATATAGAATCCGAAATTGATATGGAAGCTGCAAGACGTGAAGAGGAAATGTTGAGAAATCAACAAAGAGCTCGCGAGGCTGTTGTTGATGCAAGGCGTCAAGAATATGCTGCACCAAAAACAATTATTACACCAGCACCACAACCAGTTGCTCAACCAGCACCACAACCTAAAAACGATGAAGAAGATATAGACCAAGTTATTGCTGACATTTCAAAACAAACATTAAAAGAAATGGAAAAGGCAGAGGAACTAAACAAAGCAAAAAGAGAACAAAAAGAGCTTGAAGAAAAACAAAAGGCTATGGAAGAAAGAAACAAAGAAATGGAAGACAGACAAAAAGCCTTAGAAGAAGAAATTGAAAGACTTAAAGCTCAAATTGCTGGAGATAAAGCAACTATTGAAGCTCTTGAAGAACAAGCAAGAAAAGCTCCTGCAGAAGTTGAAGTAAAAACTGTTAAAGTTACAGCTTCTAGCAAAGAAGAAATTCAATCTAGACTTGAAGTTTTGCGTCAAAGACTTAAAGAAAACGAAAAAGAATTGGCAGCAAACAGAAAAGAATTTGTTCCACTTAGACGTGTTAATAGAACTTTGGAAAGTGATAAGAAAAAACTTCGTCGTAAAGAAGCTATTGTTGCAAAACAAAAAGTTGTTTTATATGGCGTAAATAATTATGTTGATATTGATGAGGAAAAAGCAAAAAAACTTTCAGAAGAACTTGATCTTCTTGAAGGATTAAGATTATCTGTTCAACACTGCGAAGAAGTTATGCAAAAGAACAAAGATAGATACCCAATACTAGAAAGAACAAATAGCTTTTTGGTTAAGAGCAATGCGGATCTTAAAGAAGACATTGCCACTCTTGAAGCTCAACTTGCTGAAATTGAAGCAAATACAGATGAAGACAATTAATAAATTAAATTAAATTTTAAAAAGGATTGATGTTGAAATTTCAATCCTTTTTTTGTTGTTAAATTTTAAGCATTGTTTTTTTTGTTTTGAAATGTAATTTGTTATGGTATAATCTATTTACAAACTAAAAAATATTTTTTATTGAAAATGTATTTAAATTTTGTTTAAAAATAGGAACTTTTATGAGATTTAATTTTTGGAAAAAGATAGAGTATAAAAAACATAATAAAGTTAAAGTGGGGCTAGCTCTTGGAGGAGGGGCTTCTAGGGGTATAGCGCATATAGGCGTTTTAAAGGCTTTTGAAGAAAACAACATACAGTTTGATTTTGTTGCAGGGACGAGTGTTGGTTCTCTTATAGCGGCGTTGTATGCTGGGGGTAAATCTAGCAAAGAAATGCTAGAAGTGGCAAAGTCATTAAAGGTAAAAGATATTAGAAAAAGTAAGTTTTTTATGCCATCTAAAACAAGTGGGATAGAAGATCTTGTTATTGAAAACCTGGGTGATATCGATATAAGTGAACTTAAAAAACCATATTGTGCTGTAGTTGTTGATTTGATTACGGCAAAAGAAGTTGTTTTAACAAAGGGTAAATTAAGCAAAGCTGTTGCTGGTAGTTGTGCTATACCAGGGGTTTTTACTCCTGTTGAGTTTGAAGGCATGCATCTTGTTGATGGTGGAATTCAAAACAATATACCAAGTGATATACCGAGATATTTTGATTGTGATTATGTTGTTGCTGTAGATGTAAATTCAACTAGAGGCGGTGGCACCAAATCATTAAAATTAATAGATATATTAAAATCTACAATCGGTATTATGGGCAAGGCTAATTCTTTGAGAGGTTATTTGGATGCAGATATTATGATAAAGCCTAGCTTAGCAAAGTATAAGTCTACAAAACTTGACGAAGTTGAAGAAATGTTTATGGAAGGTTATAATGCTGGGATAGAGGCAATACCAGAGATATTAAAATTAATTAGCAAAAAGCCAAGCAGATTAATTAATAAAAAAAACAAGAAAATTCAAATTAAAAAACCAGTTATATTTTAGTGATTTGAAGCGACAAAAATTGTTAAAAAAATGAAAACATATCAAAAGAAAAATTTAAAGAGATTTTTAATTAAGCTTGCAATTTTTATGTGTCTTTCGGCACTAGTTTTTGCAAGCCTATTTTTTAGTCAACCAATAGAAAGTGTTTTAAACAATACTCAATTTTTTGTTTCAGATTTATTTTTATCCTCTAAGTTTTCTGTGCATTATATAGATGTTGGTCAAGGTGATTGCTCTTTTATAAAAGTTGACGATAAAACAATTATGATAGATTGTGGAACGGCTGATAGTGCTAAAAATATTATAAGATATTTAAATAATTTGGGATTATCTAAAAACAGCAAAATAGATTATTTAATATTAACGCATGCAGACTTAGACCATGTTGGTGGCGCCTGTGATTTGTTGGATTATTATAATTTTGAAAATATTTATAGGCCAAAATTATATTCAAATTATGAAGTTGATAATAATTTAAATTTGCATAATTATAATGTCAATAAATCTAAACTATGGTCAATGGTAGTAGAGAAAGTTTTAAATGAAACTGATAATAATTTTTATTGTTTTGACAAGCAACAATTTAGTGGTGATAATTTTAAATTTTCTTTTTATTCTCCATTTGAAGATGCGTTAAAAAACGATAATGATTATTCTCCTATTATGGTGTTAGAATCTTTTGACAAGAAATTTATGTTTACAGGTGATGCGAGTATAGAAGTAGAAAATGAGTTTTTATCAAATTATTTAACGGAAGCAAAGCAGGGTTATTTTGACTGTGATGTTTTAAAAGTTGGCCACCATGGCAGTGAAGATTCAACTTCAAATTTATTTTTAGATATGGTAAATCCAGAGGTTTGTGTTATTAGTTGTGGGTTAGATAATATTTATGGGCATCCAAGCAATCGGGTTATAGATGATATATCAAATTGCAATGGCAAAATAATGAGAACAGATACGATGGGTTCAATTATTGTGTATGAAAATAACGGTATTTTGGGGCTAAAAAGTGGGGTTAATTATATAACAAGCATTTATTTTGAATGGTGGATGTTTGTGATATGTATAGAAGTTGTGCTTGCATTTGCTTTGTTTATAAAAATTTAACTTTGTGCATTTATAACAAATAAAACCACAAGATTTAGTATTAAATCTAAAAATCTTGACACTAAATATACTGTATGGTAGAGTTCCTTTAGAGTGAAAAAAACTAAAAGGAAAACAAAAGAAATGGTGACACAAGTTAGAAAGCGTGATGGTCAAATTCAAAGTTTTAATAAAACAAAAATAGCTGATGCTATTTATAAAGCTGCAGTTGCTTGTGATGGCAGTGATAGGCAAACGGCGGAAAAACTTGCAAACCAAGTAGAGAAACTTTTAAACGAAACTTTTGGCAATAAAATACCTGGCGTTGAACAAGTTCAAGATATTGTTGAAAAAGTTTTAATTGAAAATAGACACGCTCAAGTTGCAAAAGCATACATTTTGTACCGTGAAAAACGTAATGCCGCAAGAAATTTAAATGCACTTACTGGCGAAACTATTGATTTGTTTTCTAAGTATCTTGACAATGCTGATTGGGCTACAAAAGAAAATGCAAATATGCAACATAGTGTTGCTGGTCTTAATAATTATGTTAGAGAGGCTTTTACAAAAAACTATTGGCTTAATGAAATTTATCCACAAGACGTAAGGGAAGCTCACGAAAGTGGCGCTATTCATATTCACGACTTGGGGTTTTTTGGTGCATATTGTGTTGGCTGGGATTTAAAACAAATTTTAACAGATGGATTTAGTGGAGTGCCTAAAAAAATGTCGAGTAAACCACCAAAACATTTGCATTCGTTTTTGGGGCAAATAGTAAATGCCACTTTTACAACGCAAGGGGAAACTGCAGGTGCTCAAGCATGGAGTAGTTTTGACACATATTGTGCACCATTTGTTAAGCTTGATAATTTAACTTATAAAGATGTAAAACAATGCATGCAAGAGTTTGTTTATAATATGAACGTGCCAACAAGGGTTGGTTTTCAATGTCCATTTTCTAATATTACATTGGATATTAAATGTCCAAAAACATTAAAAGATCAGCCTATTATTGTTGGTGGGGAACCTCAAAATACAACTTATGGCGAGTATCAAAACGAAATGGATATTATTAATAAGGCTCTTTGTGAAGTTATGTTAGAGGGCGATGCTCAAGGTAGGGTATTTACATTTCCGGTACCTACAATTAATATTACAAAAGATTTTGATTGGGATAGTGAAGTTGTAGATAGTATTATGGATATTACTTGCAAATATGGTATTCCTTATTTTGCAAATTATGTTAATAGTGATTTATCTCCAGAAGATGCTGTTTCAATGTGCTGTAGGCTTAGACTTGATGTAAGTGAATTGAGAAAGCGTGGTGGTGGATTGTTCGGTTCAAACCCACTTACAGGATCTATTGGTGTTGTAACCCTTAACTTGCCAAGAATTGGTTATATGGCAAAAGATGAAACAGAATATTTTTCGTTGCTATCTAAATATTCTGATTTAGCAAAAAAATCGTTAGAACTTAAAAGAAAGGTTATTGAAAGTCAAACAGATAAAGGGTTGTATCCATATTCTAAATTTTATTTAAGAAGTGTTAAAGAAAGAACGGGTGGATACTGGTCTAACCACTTTAATACAATTGGCATTGTTGGAATGAACGAAAGTTTGTTGAACTTTATGGGCAAGGATATAACAACTGATGAGGGTCAATCTTTTGCTCTTAAGGTTATGAATTATTTAAGACAAAAAATGGTTGAGTATCAACAAGACGGTGGTGATCAATATAATTTGGAAGCAACTCCTGCAGAAGGTACAAGTGCTAGACTAGCAAAATTGGATAAAAAAATGTTCCCAGATATTATTACAGCAGGCAAAGATGCTGTTAGTTATACAAATTCAACTCAAATTCCTGTAGAGTATACAGATGATATATTTAAGGTTATTTCTTTACAAGATGAATTACAATCTCTTTATACAGGTGGAACAGTTTTGCATTTGTATTTGGGTGAAAAAATTGAAGACAAACAAGTTTGCAAAAACTTGATTAAAAAGATATTTGCTTCTTCAAAAATGCCATATATTTCAATTACTCCAACTTTTAGTATTTGCCCAAAACATGGATATATTGCTGGTGAGCATTTTGAATGTCCAAAGTGTAAAGCAAAAACAGAGGTATGGTCTAGGGTAGTTGGTTATTTAAGACCAGTTCAGGATTATAGTGATAGTAAATATGATGAATATATGATAAGAAAAAAATTTGTTATTAAAGAAGATTAATAAAATAAATAAAAGCAATCTAATAAAAGGGTTGCTTTTAAATTTAAATAAGGAAAAATTTTAATTATGCAAATAGGTGGATTTGTTAAAAATTCTTTTGTTGATTATCCAGGTTTAATTAGTTGCTGTGTTTTTGTTGTAGGTTGCAATTTTAATTGTTGGTATTGTCATAATAGCCATTTGCTTAAAGATAACAACACATTAATTGACGAAAAAACTATTTTTGAATTTTTATCTTCTCACAAGAGTTTTATTGATGCAGTTGTTGTAAGTGGTGGAGAGCCAACCTTGCAAAAAGACTTAAAAGAATTTTTGCAAAAGATTAAAGTACTAAATTATAAAATAAAGTTGGATACAAATGGTAGTGACTATAAAGTACTTAAAGATATTGTTGAAAGCGGGCTTGTAGATTATGTTGCAATGGATATAAAAGCACCCCTTACAAAATATAAAGATATTGTATGTCAAAATATAGATGTAACAAATGTGCATATGAGCATAAGTTATTTGTTAAACAGTAAAATAGATTATGAATTTAGAACAACATTTAGTAGTGATTTAACGGTGGATGATATAAAACAAATTATAAATACTATTCAAGGCGCAAAAAATTATAGTTTACAAAAATGTAGGGTTGAATTTTTAAATAAAAATGTTGGCGAGGCAAAATTAAAAACAAAATTAGGTTTAAAAGAGCACGGCAAACAAGAAGTGGATGAGTTGTTGATTTTTGCAAAAAATAAAGTTAAAAACTTTGTTGTAAAAGGCTTTGCTTGATAATTAATGTTTTATAAAAAGTGTAAAAATTTTAGATAAAAATTTTTGCACTTTTTTTGATTATAAAAATAAGCAAACTAATTATCTATAAATCACTAAAAATCGGCAAAAGATGGCATTTTATACAATAAAAAAAATAGGTCTTTTTTTTTAGTTTATACTGTGATATAATTTAGACGTAAAAAATAAAAAACAAATGGAATAATCAATGGCAAATTTATTGTTAAGTTCATCTTTATTAAATTGGTTGTGGTTAATTATTTTGGGGGTAATTTTAATTGCCTTTTTTGTCGTTGTTTTAATTTTATTGCCAGTTAAAGCTTGGTTTAAGGGTTTAACTTGTGGGTGTAAAATATCTATATTTAAATTAATAGCTTTAAAATCAAGAAAGGCTAACGTTGCCACCATAGTTGATGCTTTTATATGTGCTAAAAAAGCAGGTATTTATATTGATATTGAAGAGCTAGAAACTCATCATATGGCTGGTGGAGATATAACAGGAGTTGTAAACGCCTTGATAAGTGCATATAACGCAAAAATAGAGATGTCTGTTGATACAGCAAAAGCTCTGGATCTTGCAGGATATAATGTTTTTGATGTTGTTAAAAGCAGCATTAATCCTAGAGTTGTAGAAACCCAAGTTTTTAATGCTGTTTGTAAAGATGGTATAGAACTTAAGGCTAGAGCAAAAATAACAATAAAAGGTAGAATTTCAAAAACAATAGGTAGCGCCGGAGAAGAAACAATTATATCTCGCGTTGTTGAGTCTGTTTCAAGTGCGATAAGCGGTAGCGATAGTCATAAAGAAGTTTTGCAAAACTTAGATTTTATATCAAACATGGTTATTGCAAAGAATTTGGATAAGGGAACTTGTTTTGATATTTTATCAATTGACATTGTTAATGTTGAAATAGGAAAAGATATTGGTTCAATTTTTATGATGGAACAGGCTAAAAGAGAGCAACAGCTTTCTACATACAAAATGGAAGAAAGAAAATATAAAGCATTGTGTGAAGAACAAGAATTAAAAGCAAAGGCCCAAAAAATGCAAATAGCAAAAATAGAGGCAGAGGCGGAAGTTCCAAAGGCACTAGCAAAAGCGTTTGAAGAGGGTAAAATAAATATTATGGACTATTATAAAGTTCAAAATATTATAGCAGATACAAATATGCGCAAATCTTTTGCATTATCTAACAAAAAAACAAATAAAGATGATGACGATGATATAGATAGCTTTGATCTTGACTAGAGTTGTTTTATAAAGATTAAAATTGTATGTTAAAAGGAGGAGAAAAAATGGATACAACTTTATGGATAATAATATTTTCATGTTTATTTGTTTTTTCTCTTATAGCCTATAATTTTAAAAAAATAAAATCTTTTTTTAGTAAGTTATTTAAATCTTCTAACAATAAAAAAACAAAATCAAGTAATAAAAAAAGCGCTAAATCAAAGGCTATAAAATTAAAGGCAACAGAAAATCAAATTAGACCACTTTTAAAAGCACCAGAAGAAAAACCTACGAACACTAAGGATAAAGAAGAAAAAACAAAGGTTGAAGAGCAAAAAGCAATGGATTACAAGTTTAAGCCTGTAAGCCCAGTAAAAGAAGAAAAGAAAAATCTTGATGATCTTAAATTAGAATTAGATAAAGAATTTGAGGAAATTAGAAAATATTTAGATTTTCCAAAATCCAACAACATAAAAGACGTCTATTCTAAAAGAATTAATCCGAATTTAAATATTAATGCAAAGCAAAATATAAATTCAAATACTTTTTTAAATAATTCAAATAAGCAAGGTTTTTATGATGCTGAAACTCAAAGTTTGGATACAATGATGGATATTGAAAAGAAAATGCGAAACAATAGAAAACCTGCGCTTTTAAATTCTCCAAAAAGCGAATATGAAAATGAATTAAGAAAAAGAAGTATTTATCATAAAGATTCATCCTTAAAAACATTAGAAAATAAGGTTATGATAGATGGGGAAGAAATTGATCTAAATAAGTTACCGTTAAATATTAAAAAACTTTTAATTAGCAATATTTTATCAAAAAAGAACTATGACTAATGTGTACATAGTTTTTTAATATTTTAGGGCAAAATATAATTAATGGGTTTTTATTTGTTTGACAAACAAAAACTGATTTTATATTATTATACTATAAGTGAGGTGTGTTATGGAACCTATGTTTAGTGAGGATATTACAGACAGACAAGCAGAAGCAGTTGCTTTTTTGATGGCGCATTTGGGCTCTGATGTTGATCATATGCATTATATTAAATTTGAACAATATTATTCAGATTTACATGCTGTTGATATTGCTATTTTTGAACCAACAAAATATTTTGATGCTTATGTTGCAATGACAGCTGGTTTAAGTGATTATAAATTTAATAAAAATTTTAAAAGAAGTGAACTTGTAATGGTTTTGCCAAAAACATGGAAGCCTATTTTTGAAAAAGAAGAGTATTCTTGGCCAATTCAATTGTTGCTTGATGTTGCCCATGGGGTTATTGATAATAATAATGGTACTATGCCTGGGCATGTTTATATATGTAATAATGACGAAGGCGAATACGCAAAAGCTTCTAATGCTATTGGTGGAATTTTGAGTTTGCCAGAAGAATTTCCTATTGAGTTGTTTGAATTTAAAGGTGATGATTGTTACGTAAGATTTATGCAAGTTATACCTATTTCTAGTGATGATTTGGCTAGAATTGAAGAAATTGGTCCTGCAAAGTTTATTGAATTTAACTTGCATGATAGTGAAGGTCCTCAAATGAGGGTTAAACTTAAACAAAAAACAGTAGCAGGAATAGACAAAATTATTAAACAAAATGAAGAGGCTTTAAAAACAAAAAAGAAGTAATATGTTTATAAAAGCAACAAGATAATTCTTGTTGCTTTTTGTTTTTATGTTGCTTGACAAACGTTGTAAAACAAAATAAACTTTTTATATATTTATAAAAGGACGTATATGAGAGTTTTAGGTATTGATCCTGGTTTTGCACTTGTTGGGTTTGGGATTGTTGATCAAATTAATGGGCAATTTGAAGTTGTTGATTATGGTGTTATTTCTACACATAAAGATGAAAGCTTTTCAACAAGGCTTGCAATTATATACAAGGGTATGTGTGATCTTATTGATACGTATAAACCAGATGCAATTGCAATAGAAGAATTGTTCTTTTTTAAAAACCAAAAAACTGTAATACCTGTAGCAGAAGCCAGAGGGGTTATTGTTTTAAGCGCAATTCAAAAAAATGGCAATGTTTTTGAATATACACCTTTGCAAATAAAACAAGCCTTAACAGGAAATGGTAGGGCAGAAAAAAAACAAATTCAGTATATGGTAAAAAGTATATTGGGATTGGAAAGTGTACCAAAACCCGATGACGCGGCAGATGCTGTTGCAGTGGCGATAACACATCTTCAAACAAATAGTTTGTTAGGGGATAATAGAGTTTAGAGTTTTTTTGAGGATTTAATTTATGTTTAATTATATTATAGGTAAAATAACAGAAAAAACGGATGTTTATGCTGTTGTAGAAAATAACAATATTGGTTTTGAGTTAAATATGTCTACTTTTAGTTTGCAATCTCTTTTAATAGGACAAGAAGCAAAAATTTTTGTGTATTATCAACAAAAAGAAGACGCTGTTAACTTGTTTGGTTTTTTAAATCGCGAAGAAAAAGATTTGTTCTTAAAACTTATAAGTGTTAGTGGCGTTGGCCCTAAGGGCGCAATTGCAATTTTGTCAAATATTTCTACAAATGATTTGGGTGTGGTTATTGCAAAACAAGATCTAAACACTTTATCAAAAGTAAAGGGTGTTGGCAAAAAAACAGCAGAGCGTATATTGGTTGAGCTTAAAGATAAAATTGATATTTTACCTATGGAACTTTTAGGGATGAAGGAAATAGGCGTTGATACTCAAGAAGTTGATGATGCAATTGAGGTGTTGATAAGTCTAGGTCTTACCAAGCAAGAAGCGGTAAAAAATGCAAAACAATGTTATAAACAAGGTGATAAAGCAGAAGATGTTATTGCTAAAGCACTTTCAAATAGAAAGTAAAAGATTTTTACTAAAAAGGATTTAAGATGAACGAGTTTATAAAAAGTACAAAAAACTTGTCTGAAGCGGAAATGGAAATTTCGTTAAGACCTGCAAAATTAAGTGAATATGTTGGTCAAGAAAAAATTAAAGAAGGGCTATCTATATTTATAGAAGCTGCAAAAAACAGACATGAACCACTAGATCATGTGTTGTTGTATGGCCCACCAGGGCTTGGAAAAACAACATTATCTCATATTATAGCTAGAGAGCTAGGCTCTCAATTAAAGATAACAAGTGGTCCCGCTATAGAACATGCTGCAGATTTGGCTGCAATTTTAACAAATCTTCAAAAAAATGATGTGTTGTTTATAGATGAAATTCATAGGTTAAATCACTCTGTAGAAGAAATTTTATATCCGGCTATGGAAGATTTTTCACTTGATTTTATCGTTGGAAAAGGGCCTAGTGCAAGAAATATGAGGTTAAAACTACAACCTTTTACGTTGATTGGTGCTACAACAAAAGCGGGAAATATTTCATCTCCACTAAGAGATAGATTTGGTATTATTCAAAGATTGGAAATGTATACTCCTGATGATCTTGCAAAAATTGTTATGCGCAGCGCTAAAATCTTAAATATAGATATTACGCCAGAAGCTGTTATGGAAATAGCAACAAGAAGCAGAGGTACCCCTAGAATAGCCAACAGACTGTTAAAAAGGGTAAGGGACTTTGCTGATGTTAAAAAGGGTGGGCTTGTTGATGAGGATATTACAAAACAAGCATTAAAACTTATGGACATTGATAATTTGGGCTTAGATTTTGTAGATAGGCGCATGATAGAAACCCTTATAAAAGTTTTTGGTGGCGGCCCTGTTGGTTTGGAAACACTCGCAACAGCCATTGGTGAGGAAGTAGCAACAGTAGAAGATGTTTATGAACCATATTTAATAAGGCTTGGATTTTTAGCAAGAACCCCAAGGGGTAGAGTTGCTTTAACAAGAGCATATGATCACATGAACTTAAAAATAGAAGAAAACAAATTAGATCAAATAAAAAAATTAGAAAAAATTGAAAATATTGAAAACTAGTTTTTGATTATTTAAGTAAAATTAAAATAAAAAGAAAAAGAGAAGATGGACAATATAGATTACACAAAAAGAAGCACCTATTATTATGACTTGCCTGAAGAATTAATTGCTCAAGTCCCACTTAAGCAAAGAGATAGCTCTAAATTGCTAGTTTATAACAAAAAACAAAAACAAATAGAGCATAAACACTTTTATGATATTGTTGATTATTTAAAAGCAGGAGATGTTCTTGTTTTAAACAATACAAGAGTTATACCCTGTAGGCTTATTGGAACAAAAGTTGATACTGGTGCTAAGGTAGAAATTTTTATTATAAAACGCATTAATTTAACAGATTGGGAAGCGTTAGCAAAACCTGCAAAAAGATTAAAAACAGGAACAATCGTTAAATTTAATGATGAGCTTAGTTGTGAAATTTTGGGCGACAACAACATAATGGGCAAAAATGTTAGATTTATTTTTTCTGGAACTTTTGAAGATGTTTTGTCTCGTGCTGGTGTTATGCCGTTGCCACCTTATATTAAAGAAAAGTTAGCGGATCAAGAAAGGTATCAAACTGTTTATAGTAAAACAAATGGATCAACGGCAGCGCCAACGGCAGGTCTTCACTTTACGCCAGAACTTTTAGAAAAAATAAAACAAAAAGGTGTAACAGTTTGTTATGTGTTATTGCATGTAGGTCTTGGCACATTTAGGCCTGTAAAGGAAGATAATATTTTAAACCATGATATGCACGCAGAATATTATGAAATTTCTGAAGAAGTGGCAAATATAATTAATAATGCAAAAGATGAAGGTAGACGCATAATTGCTGTAGGTACAACTTCACTTAGAACTTTGGAAAGTGGCAATAAAAATGGTGTTGTGGTGGCGCAAAAAAATACAACAAATTTGTTTTGTTATCCACCTTATAAATTTAAGGTTGTTGATTGTCTTATAACAAACTTTCATTTGCCAGAAAGCACTCTTATTATGCTTGTTAGTGCTTTTGCGGGCTACGATGATACAATGCAAGTTTATAGTGAGGCTATAAAACAAAAATATAGATTTTTTAGCTTTGGTGATGCTTGCTTTTTCTACGAATAAATTGTAAAAAAAACACTCTAAATTATAGAGTGTTTTTTTGTTTAAAAAATGATTTCTCTTCTTAATTTTGCCCACATAACAAGCAAACTATCACTTGCTTTAGAGCCCAGGTCTCTCATAATTCCACACTTGTTTAATTGGCTAGGAAAGTAGTAATTATCTGTTTGAATATCTAGGTGAGGGAACATAAGAGCTAAATACATTGCTCTAAAAGCTTCAGTGCATTCGTTAAATATAGCACTTTCTTCTTCGTCCATTAAATAATCATAATAATCAACGGTTGTTTGATATGTTGCGCTTGTACAACCAGCATAATCCATACAATCAAAAGAAACATTTGGATTTGAAATATATTGCATAAACAAGTTTGCCGCACGTTTGTTGCCAGCATATTTTGGTATACAGAAACTATCAATCCAAACATTACTGCCTTCAGTAGGTATTATGTATCTAAAGTTTTGATTATAAACAACTTCTTCGCCACTCCAGTCAGCCATGATATATCCGGCATCGCAAGACCAAAACATTCCATAATAACCTTGGGCACCCTTTGATGTTAACAAGTCATCTTTACCTTCGTCAGTTTCATAATCATATACATATTTCTTTTGATTGGAAAGAGTTGTTTTTGCATATTCAAGTTTTTCTTCAAAATTGTCTCCAAGAGTAAAGATATCTTGCAAAAGTGCTTGATATTCTGTTGTATTAAAGTCGGTAAAGTTTTTGCTTGCTGTTTTTAAGTCATTGTAATAATAGTTAAAAAGTGCAATAGTGTAGCAGTCTCTTTCGCTATCTTTCATATAAATTTTTTGAGTTGTAACATCAAACAAACTTTTCCATGTTGATTTTAAATAATCTGCAGCATTTACATCGCCAACGTTTTGTTGATCTCCATCATAATAATACATAATTCCCATTGTGCCCCACATATAAGGCGTGGCGTATTCAAAATTAGGATCGTATGATTTAATTAATTTTACAAGATCTTCATTTTCGTTGTTTTCGCCTAAAATATTTTGACGAACGCCTAAATATTCTGTGCCATCCTCAAGAGTTATTGTTTGGTCAAGAACATCTTCGCTTAGTTTTTCTAATACACCTTCATTTTTAAGACGCTCTACCATATAATCACTTGGGCATATTACATCAAAATCTTGTTTTTTTGTTGCAACCATAGTATACATTGTTTCGTTTGTATCAAACTCTTTTTTAACAACGGTAATTGTTTTTCCGGTTACTTCATAATACCAATCTTCAAATCCATCAAGAGTTTCGTCAGGAATATATTCGCCGGGAACATAAAGCCTTAATGTTTGACTTCTGTCTGCGCAACCACCAAAAGTGAAAACACAACTAAAGCACAAAAATAGCATTATGCATGACAAAATTAAACTTTTTAATCTTTTCATATGTGTTTTTCCTTTTAAAATAGTGTTTTTTGTTTTGATTTTTTGTTTTGAACAATATTTATTGTTAATAAAATAATAAACGCTACAACTAAAATTATAGTAGATAATGATCTTAATACAGGCATTACGCCTTTAAATTTAAGTTTGTTGTATAAGTATTGTGGTATTGTATCTACACTAGAACTTACAAAAGTTGATATAGTAAAATCATCTAAACTTATTGTAAAAGCCAATGCAAAGCCAGAAAATATTGCTGGTAATAATTGAGGGATCATAACTTTCCACAATGTTTTTGTAGGTGTTGCACCAAGGTCAAGACCTGCTTCATAAACATTTGGATCTAGTTGAGTTAATTTTGGTAAAATTGACATTATTACATATGGGCAACAAATAACTGTGTGGGCTACAATTAATGTAGCGTAACCGTCTGGTATAACTTGAACTAATATAAAAAACATCATAAAAGCTGCTGCTGTAACAATATCAGCGTTTACCATTGTTATTTGGGTTATGCCGTCCATAAGTTTTTTGCCAGATTTTTTCATATTGTAAATTCCAATGGAAGTGATGGCTCCTATCAAGCAGGCAAGTAGAGAAGCTGTTAAACCTACAATTAAAGTATTTAATAAAGCCGTCATAATTTCTGGGTCTGCAAACATTTCTTTGTATAAGTCAAAGCTAAAGCCGTTCCATGTTCCTATTGTTTTTGAAGTCGTAAATGAATATACAACAAGTAAAAGTGTAGGGGCATAAACCAAAATTGCCATTAAAGTTATAAATATAATAGATATTAGTTTGCTTTTTTTGTGTTTCATAGTGTTCTACCTCCGTTTTTAAGGGTAGGTTTGCCAGAACCTTCTGTTATTTTGTTGAGTAAACTAGATATTACAACAGAAATCATTATAAGAACTAGCATTACAAAAGCAAGTGCAGAGCCAATATTATACATGCTTTTTTGGAACCAGAAGTAAATTTCGTTACCAAACAACCAGTATTGACTAGAACCTAAAATATCGTTTATGGCAAAGGTAGAAACTGATGGCATAAATACCATTAATATTCCGCTTGTAATTCCAGGAATAGATAAAGGAAGTTTTACTTTTGTAAATGTTTTAAAGTCGTTGGCCCCTAAATCGTTAGAAGCTTCAAAATACCCCTTGTTCATATTTGAAAGAACTGTGTAAATAGGAAGTAGCATAAAAGGGAAGAAATCATAAACCATACCGATTAATGATAAGAAAAATCCCTTATCAATTTGTAAAAATTCGTTGAATAGAAGTTTTACAGAATAAATTCTTAAAAGAGAGTTAATCCACATAGGTAGAACAAATATCATAACAATAATAAAAGTTTTGTTTGATTTTATTCGACATAATGCCATTGCTAGTGGGTAGGCAAGTAACAAACAAATGAGTGTAGTTAAAAATGCCATTAAAAATGATATACCCATAATTTTCCATGTAGATGACTCTGTAAATAAACTAAAGTTAGAAAGTGTAAAATGTCCAGTATATTTATCTGTAAAAGCATAATACATGAGTATTAATAATGGAACAATAACAAAAACAACAGAAATAATTGTATATGGAAAGGCAAACTGTGTTTTTGAAAACTTTAAACGAGGTCTTTTCATTTGAAATTATTCCTCCTCTGATTCTTCGTCATTAGTTTCTTCTATTTTTTCAACGCTAATTGCATTAGGATTGATTTTTATACCAACGCGGTCGTTAATATCCCATTCATCTTTAGTATCAATATAAAAATCTTCATCTGTATCGGTATAAACTTGAACTTGATTATAGGCACCTTTATAAAGTGTTTGTGTTACGTTTGCGCCAATAACACCGTCTTTTTCGTCATCAGTTAAAATAACATCTTCAAACTTAACTTTAACTTTTACTTTATCGCCTTTTTCTAAACTTGATTGTTCTTCAATTTCAAATTCGCCACCACAAAATTCAACGGTATTAGATGATGTTATTTCTCCAATAAATTCATTGATTGTGCGCAACTTTTTCATAACGTGAATACTATCTGGGCTAAAGTGAAGCTTAACTTCGCTATCTACTTTAGCGTCTTGGGTTGATTGAACGGTAAACTCATAGTCATTGCATAAAACTTCCATTTGGAAGAATGTGCCCTTAAAACAAGAAGATAAAACTTTGCCGTTTAGGCCAGGTTTGTCGCTGTCTGGTTTAACTATTTGAATATCTTCTGGGCGAATAACGATATCAACCTTTTCGTTTTTATCAAAGCCCTTATCTAAACATTCAAATGTATTGCCTAAAAATTTGATAGAGTAGTCTTTTAACATTTGGCCGCCCAAAATATTACTTTCGCCAATAAAGTCAGCAACAAATGCATTTGCAGGTTCGTCATAAATCTTTTTAGGGGTGCCTATTTGTTGAATAAGCCCATCGTTTAAAACAACAACCTCGTCAGACATTGTTAAAGCTTCTTCTTGGTCGTGTGTTACATAAATAAATGTAATGCCCAAATTTTTGTGTATTTTCATAAGTTCTATTTGCATTTCTTTGCGCATTTTAAGGTCAAGTGCACCAAGAGGCTCGTCAAGAAGCAAAACCTTTGGTTCACACACAATGGCACGAGCAATAGCAACTCTTTGTTGTTGACCTCCACTTAATGTATTTACGTTTCTGTAACCATAACCCTCTAGGTTAACTATTTTTAAAGCAGATTTAACTTTTTCTAAAATATATTTTTCTTTAAGTTTTTTTGCGTATATTTTGGTTTTTATTTTTGCAAAAATTCCTTTTTGCAATTTAGCATACTCGTCAACATCTTTTTTTAAGTTTTCTGGCAAGTCTTTTAAATTTAAGCCAAAGGCGATGTTTTTATAAACATTAAGGTGAGGGAATAATGCGTATTTTTGAAAAACAGTGTTAACAGGGCGTTTGTATGGTGGAATATCTGTTACGTCTTGATCTTCTATGTATATTTTTCCTGTTGATGGATTTTCAAAACCAGCAATCATACGAAGTAAAGTTGTTTTTCCACACCCGCTTGCGCCAAGAAGGGTAACAAACTTACCACGTTTAATAGATAAATTCATGTTATCTATAACAGTTACTCCGTCAAAAATTTTTGTTACGTTTTCAACTTTAATAATATTATCTAATTTTTTTTCTGCCATTTTAGTTTTTCCTTTTGTTTAAAAATTTGGAGGGTTTGATACCCATATTATTTTTGCGCGTGATGCGCCAATGTTTTTTATGTAGTGAGGTTTGTCAGCTGTAAAATAAAAGGTTTCGTTCGTTTTTACAATAAAAGATTTTTTTCCAACAACTAGCTCTATCTTCCCATTTAAAACAAAACCAAATTCTTCACCTTCATGGGGCATATCTTTTTCAGTTTGACAATTTTCGTTTATATCTATAATAATAGGCTCCATAGAATTTTTTTGCGCGCTAGGTACTAACCATTTTATTGTTGTAGTATCTGTAATTTTTTCTATATATTCATCTTTTTTAAAAACAATTTGGGTTCCGTCGCTTTCATCAAAAAACTCACCAAATGTTGTGCCTAAGGCATTTAACAAATCTTTTAAAGTTTCTATAGACGGGGTTGTTAAATCGTTTTCTAATTGACTGATATAACCTTTTGTTAGTTCGCATCTATCGGCAAGCTCTTCTTGTGTTAGGTTTTTTATCTGTCTTAAGTTTTTTATTTTTAAACCTAATTCCATTTGAAAAATCCTTTATTTAAAATTAATTTTTGAAATAAATATAAAAAAACAAATTTTAATTTATCCTAAAATTTAGCCTATAAAAAGCAAAAAAAACTTGCCAAGTGGTTAATTATTTTAAAAAAATATTAAGCCAAACCTAGTAAGTTTTTATTAAACATAAAGTTTAAGATTGCTAAACTTTCTGATGTATTGTATAATAACATATATTAGTTGTCAATACCTTTTAAAAAAAATATTTTGAAAAAATTTAAAAAATATGATAGACTTTTTAAGATTAAATTATTTTTAATTTTTAATTTTAAAAAGTTGTTAAATAATAAGCGTTGATTAAAAGGAAAATTTATAAACAATGTCACAGGAATTTAGCTTTGAAACCACACATATTTGCAAGCAAAGTGGTGCAAGAACGGGCATTTTTAAAACACCTCACGGAAACATTGAAACACCAATTTATATGCCTGTAGGAACTCAAGCAACAGTTAAAAGCTTGTCTCCCACAGACTTAAAGGAAATTGAGGCGCAAATCATTTTGTCAAATACGTATCATTTATATCTTAGACCGGGCAATGAACTTATAAAAAAAGCCGGAGGCCTACATAAGTTTATGAATTGGGACAGACCTATTTTAACAGATTCCGGTGGTTTTCAAGTATTTTCTTTATCTGATTTTAGAAAGATAAATGATGATGGTGTAGAATTTAAGTCTCATCTTAATGGTGAAAAGCATATAATGACGCCAGAAAAATGTATTAAAATTCAAAACGACTTGGGTTCTGATATTATAATGCAGTTTGACGAATGTACCGAATTTGGCACAAGTTATGAAGATAGTAAAAAGGCGGTAGAGCGCACCCATAAATGGCTTGAAAGATGTTATAATGTGCAAAAAAACGAAAAGCAAATGTTATTTCCAATTGTGCAAGGCAATGTTTATGCTGATTTAAGGTTGGAAAGTTTGCGTTTAGCCGAGCCATTTGTTAAATGTGGAATTGCTATTGGGGGGTTATCTGTAGGCGAGCCAAAAGAAAAGATGTATGAAGTTTTAGATCTTTTAAAAGATAAACTACCTAAAAATAGCCCTCACTATTTAATGGGTGTTGGTAGCCCAGACTGCTTGATTGAAGGTGTTTTAAGAGGGGTAGATATGTTTGATTGTGTTTTGGCTACTCGTGTTGCTAGAAACGGAACAGCGTTTACCTCAAAAGGAAAAGTTGTTATTAAAAATGGTATGTATAAAGAGGATTTTACACCTCTTGATGAAAATTGCGATTGTGAATGTTGTAAAAATTTTACAAAAGCATATATAAGACACCTGTTTAATACAAATGAAATTTTAGGGGCAAGGCTTGTTAGCAAACACAATTTAAGATATTTATTAAAACTTATGAGTGATATTAGGCAAGCAATTAAAGAAGATAGATTTTTAGAGTTTAGAGAAGAGTTTTATAAAAACTACAAAAACTAACAAATTATATGAATAATTTTAAAGATTTTAGGAGAACACTAGTCTTTTTGTTTGAAAATAAAAAAAATTAATGTATAATTTTTTTGTTTTTAAAATAAAAATTAATATTTGATAGGGAGAGAATAAAATTATGTTAAATTTATTAGGTGAAGCAAGTTCTAGTTTGGGTTCAATTATTCCTTTGATTATTTTGGCGGTATTGCTAGTTGGAATGTTTGTTTTTAATGCAATGAGCAGAAAAAAGAATCAAGAAAAAGCTGCAAAAATGATGGAAGAACTTAAAAAGGGAGATAAAGTTATAATATATCCTGGTATTTATGCAGAGGTTGTTAGTATGAGAGAAACAAACATGGGCAAAGTTTTAGTGGTTTCTACAGGTGATAAATCTAGCAAAAAAGTAAGTTATATGGAAGTTAATGCCGGTGCTATTGTTGGTATGGATACTAAAGAAGATTTGGTGTTGGATGAAAATGGAGATGTTATTGAACCAACAAATCCAGAAGAACCAAAAATTTAAAAGACAGGTAATAAAAATTTGAGATGTAAAAAAACTTATTGCGGAAGTAATAAGTTTTTTGTTTTAAAAGGTTATTTTTCTAAGGGATTTATTTGATTATAATATTGTGTATAATTTAATATTTGAACACAAATATTATCAACTTCCGCAGAGTTTTTTAATTGTTATTTAGTTGTTGTTTCTCTAACATTTAGCCATGTTTTTTTGTATGAAAGTCTGTTGGCTATAAAGCATTTTCAACTTCGCTTGGCTCTATTAGTAATATGGAATTTGAAATGTTTTGTTGTTGATTGTTCACAAAAAATCTCCTCACTGTTTACAGCATTGTATTATATTTTTTTTGTTATGTATATATTTGAAATTAATATTGCAATTTATGTAAATTTTTAAATCTTAAAACAATCATAAAAATTGCTAAGTTGGCATAAATTTTTATAAAGATTATTATTTTGAGTTTGCCTCAAAAATAAAGTAGGAGATTGTTTAATGAGTAATGAAGTTGCAGTTAAAAACAAAACAAATATTTTTTCATGCTTTATAAAGGGAATTTTTGTTTCGCTAATAACAACACTTATAGGTATTTTTTTGTTTGCATTGATTTTAAAGTTTGTAAATTTAGGTGATACAATTATAAAAATTGTTAATCAAATTATAAAAATTTTAAGTGTTCTTTTTGGTGTTAAGATATGTTTAAAAGGCAATAAAACAAAAGGATTATTAAAAGGTATTGTTGTTGGTGTTTTGTATACAGTATTTTCTTATTTTATTTTTTCTATATTAGTTTCTAATTTTGCCTTTGGTTTAAATTTTTTATATGATATTTTATTTTTAGGTTTAGCGGGCCTTGTATGTGGGGTAATTTTTGTAAATGGCAAAAAATAAGAGCTAAAAAT
>JAFQOM010000078.1 GCA_017403205.1 Clostridia bacterium
ATGATAAAAATATTAAAGTTGTTATTTAACAGCAAAAAACAAAAAGAGAGTTTATTAAAACAAACTCTCTTTTTTAGCAATTAAAAATAATCTACCACTATTAAGATTTAGTATTATACAAAGTCATTAATATTTGATGACAAATAGAATGGGAATTCTGCCTCTACCCTGGCATCCTCAATGTCGTTACGAACATAAAACCTTAAATAACAATAAAGTGTTTTTGTTGGTTCTATTGTATAAACGCCACCACTATTTGGGATAAAACCCTCTACATCTTCTCCAACTAGAAGTTCTTCTGTTTCTGGATCAAATAATGAATAATGAGAAAGTCCGCTTTCAACACTCATATTTGTAAGCGTTGAAAATCCACCATTTAACATACTTGTATCTAAATACAAATCATTAACAGAACTTCTATTTGTAACAATCATTGTAAAAACAATTTTATCTGTTGGTCCAATTTCAATATTTCCTGTTGGTTGAAAAGATTTTGTTACGCCAGACTCTTCATCTGGATAAAACTCTATAACAGATTCTGTGCGTTGCTCATCTACATACATTGTAACAGGATCTTGATCGGTTATTTTGTAAGAAATTGATACCGCTGCGTCAATGTTTTTAGCAGAATAACTAATAACAATGCCCGATGAAACAGTTGCATTAAGAGCAGCCATAATCAAAGCTAAAGAGCCTACCGCAAAAACAAAAACCAAGAAAAATGCAAGCCCCGCTATTGTAAACTTTCTTTTAGATGTCATTTTTTATTTCTCCTTTTGATTTGTTGTTTTTTTAGATGTTTTGTTTTCTTCATCTTGTATAACTTGTTCGGCCTCTACGTCTTTTGCACAGCGTTTTTTTCTTTTGTTAGCCTTCTTTTCTTGTCTTTCTTCAAACATTAATTGTCTAACTTTCTTTCTAATTTCTCTTTCTTCTTTTTGAATGCTTTCTTTTTCTTCGTTATAATATTTAGCTATCTTTTTAACATCTACGCCTTCGTTAAACATTTTTTCACATTCGCGATTAACAAGCAACAATCTCTTTGTTGGTCTAAGCATAAGTTCTTTTCTTAAATAATACTTTTTAATAGAACGAGGAGCTTCTCCTCTTTTCCATAATAAACTCATATATAAAAGTTTTTCGTCTTCTTCTGCTTGAACTAAAACCTTGTATTTGGTTTTTTCATCCATCTGAAAGCCTACGCCATTTCTAACACAAATATCATCTGTGATTTTTCTTTTTTCTTCTACCACATCAAGCTCTAGTTTTGCAATACATACTGCAGCCAAGGCTTCTTTAAATATAGAACTAATAAGCACCGACATTGGTATTAAAACCAAAATCATTAATCCTGTAAGTGTTGTTACAAACCCTAGCACTGTTCCCATTGCTTGACCAAACGCTGTGTCATCATAAATTCCAACAACCATTCTTTCTGACACTTGCCAAAAGTCCACAGACTGGTTTGAAGAACCTCTTGTACCAAACCACCTTAAGCCACTAGGTTCTTCATAAATTTCCACAATATGGTGAATAACAAGCGTTGCACCTGTTTGAGCAGCTTGTTTTATCTCATCTGTTTGAACACCAAAAAACAAAGGTAGTGTTGTGTTGTATTTTGTTTTTTGACTGTTAATTTGTTCAAGTTCTTGCCCGCCAATTTTTCTTGGCCTTAAATATTTAAACTTAATATAATCTGGCTGATAAACATAAAAAGCAATTTTATCGCCAATTTTTAGTGATTTTGTATCAACTGAGTGAACAACAATTGTTTCACCAATATCAAGGCCGCTATCAAACTCTTTAATTTCGCCGTTGATATTTATTCTTATTGTTTCACGCGTCATACTGCCTGTTTGAACCTTCATAAAGCCATAACCTGCAAAAGTTGGTGGAACATTTGTTAAATTTCCAATTGTAATACTAATACACAATGCAATACACACGGTTACAACAATGGCTAAAGTTATAGTTGAAATCACAGAAAAGACTTTTTGTGTTTTTGTTTTTTCTTTTTTTAAGTATTTTTCGTTAATAGTTCTTTTTTTGCTATATTTAGATTTCAACTTTTTGGCCGTTCTTTTTATTGCCTCTTCAACGCTATGATCTTCAACAACCTTTAATTGAATTGGATTTTCCATTTCTCCCTCTAAACTTATTGAATAATAATTATATACTAAATAATACCAATAAAAACAAAAAAACACAACAAAAACTTTTTAAAAAGCCTGTGTTGTGTTTTTATTTGTGCATATTATTTAATATTCACATTAGTCGTTTAAGTTTGAAGTTAATGTGAAGTTAAATGTGCCGTCAAAAGTTGCGTTTTGTGTATCTTCTAAAATAGAAACTCTTACATAAACGTGAAGTGGTGTTCCGTTTTCAACAGCTTCAACATCTGTCCATGTGTCAGAATATGTAAGTTCACTAGCAGTATCTGTTGTTACACAATATTCATATTTCATGTTAATGCTTTCAACATTTTCTTCCAAAGAAACGCTGAAGTCTGTTACGCCTGTGTCATCTGTGTTTGTGATAACATAGTGAACAACTACAACATCTTCTGGTCCAATTTCAATACTTCCTGATGGTTGGAAAGCTTTTGTAACTCCTGTTTCATCTGTTGTTTCAAAAACAAGAGTGGATTCAGTTTTTTCTGCGTCAACATAAATTGTTTCTACAGCTCCGTCTGAAACTTGATATGATGCTGTGATAGAAGCATCAACGTTGTAAGCAGTATATGAAATTGTGATGTTTGAACTAACAGTTGCGTTAAGAGCAGCCAAAATCAATACTACAGAAGTAACTGCAATAAGTAATACAGCTACAAGGGCTACAACAGCCATTGTGATTTTCTTTTTTTGTGTCATTTAAACTTTTCTCCTTTTTTTTTATATTATAACAAGCTATCACTTGTAATAACCATCTTTAGTATATTGCTATTTAATGCCTTTAAAATAACCTTTAATCAATGCAATATAACGATGTTTTTATTATACAACACACAAAACTTGTGTCAAACAAATTTTATGTGTTTTTTGTTTTTTGTAAATTTTGCTAAAAATAAAGATTTGCTTTTATTCTCTTATTGTGGAAGATAAAATACATCCCATATTTCCACTAATATAACCGTTGGCATTTAAATCGCTAACTTGCACTTTAACATAAAGATGGGCAGTTTCTCCTCCCGATAAAGTAATAGGTGTCATTCCTGGATATACAGGGCCACCCCAAGATTGTTTTGTAGTTAGTGCAGAATCTGTATAGTTGTCTTTGGTTAAGTCTACATTAATGTTAAAATTCATAGGGCTAAAAGAAAGGTCGGTATAAACATAAATTACACTATCTTCATCACCAGTGTTTTCTACTAAATAGTGGAAAAATAATGGTTTTGAATAATCTATAGTCAATTCTCCTGCGCTTGCAAAATTTCTATAAATACCATCATCATTATCGTCAAAACTTAAAACTGTTTCGGTTCTTGTAGTGTCAGTATAAAAAGAATCTTTTAATCCATCTGGCTGAAAATAATAACCAGTTACATCGGCTGATACATTAAAAGCAGTATATCTAATAGAAAAACCCGAACTAAAAGTTACGTTAAGCGCAGCAAAAATTATAACAACAGAAAATACTGATGCCAATAAAACCATTGACAGTGTTGTTAGGGTTATAATTAATTTCTTTTTAGAAGTCACCTTTTAACCTCCCTTTATATTTGTTCTGAAGTCATTACAAACAAAACATTACCGTCTGTGTAAGCGTTTTGTGTGTCTTCTAGCACAAAAAATTTCAAATAAATGTGGGCAGTTTCCTTTGCCTTAATTTCAAATGGAATACCTGTTAAAGCATCACTCCAGTCTTCTTTGTTTTGAAGTTTTTTTTGTGAAAGTTTTTCTGTACTAATATCTAAGTAATATCCCATGTTAGACAGCTCGTTAAGTTGAATATCTGCATATAAATATATTGAGCTATTTTGTTTGTTTTTATTTGTTATTTGATAATGAAAATATATTGACCTAGCCCCATTTAATTCAATTTCGCCAGTGTGTTCAAATGATTTTTCAACGCCATCTTCTTCTTCAGCATCAAACTCAATAGTTTTTTTGTTTTTTTCTGCATCAGCATAAAGAGTTTTAGCTTCGCCATTTTCAATAAAATAACATCCACTAACCGATGCGCTTATATCATAACCACTATAGTTAGCAAAAATACCCTGTTTTGCTTGCGCATTGAGCGTTGCCATAACCACACCAACTGAAGAAGCAGATAATAACAAAATAAAACACAATAAAGTAACCGCAAAAAACAATCTTCTTCTTGCGTTCATGATATTCCTCCCTCATGGTAAACAAATAATATCATAAAAAATGTAAATAGTCTAATTTTTTTTTATAAAAATATTTTTTTGTATAAAATAAACAGTAATATTATGTATGTTGCGGTTTTTTTTAAATTTTTAAAACAAATGTTCTTAATTAAAACACAAAAAGGCGTGTTGCCAATTTAAAAAAGTTGAGTATAATTAAAATGTTTTTAGGAGGTTATATGCCAATAGTAATACCAAAAGATATGCCTGCATACACAAAATTGTTGAGCGAAAATATATTTGTTATGAACGACAAACGCGCCTTTAGTCAAGATATTAGGCCGCTTGAAATTGCAATTTTAAATTTAATGCCAACAAAAATTGAAACAGAAACTCAATTTATGAGGCTTTTATCAAACTCTCCACTGCAAGTAAACATTACTCTTATCAATACAAAAACCTACAAAAGCAAAAACACCGCTCAAGAATACCTTGATAAATTTTATAAGAGTTTTGATGATATAAAAAATCAAAAATTTGACGGCATGATAATAACTGGCGCCCCTGTAGAAACAATGGATTTTGAAGAAGTTGCATATTGGAACGAACTTAAAAAAATCTTTGATTTTGCTTCTACCAACGTTACAAGCACAATTTATATTTGCTGGGGTGCACAAGCAGCGCTTTATTATTACTATGGCATAACAAAACGGGAGCTTCCTCAAAAACTTTTTGGTGTATTTAAACATAAAAAAGATAAAAACTTGCAGGACCCACTTTTAAAAGGAATTGATGACACTTTTTATATTCCGCATTCACGACACACAACAGTTAACCTTGAGCAGGTTGACAATGAAAAAGATTTAGTGATTTTGAGTAAAACCAATGAGGTAGGTTTGTCAATAGCCAAAAGTAGAGATAATAAAAAGATATTTTTAACAGGCCACATGGAATATGACAGGAACACGCTAAAAACAGAATATGAACGAGACTTGTCAAAAAATCTACCTATAAAACCACCAATAAATTATTTTTGTGACGATGACCACACCAAAATTGATGTTAAGTGGACAAGTACAGCAAATTTATTTTATACAAATTGGCTTAATTACTATGTTTATCAAGTCACCCCTTTTAACATAGATTAACCATATAATTTTTTACAAAAAAAGCGAGAAGTTGTTTTGTACATCTCGCTTTTTTTATGGTTTTTATCATTTTTATTTATTTTTAATTTCTTTTACAATCTTTTCACACCTATCTAGAGTTTGCTCTAATGTTTCGTTAGAATTATCTATAATTATACCGTCTTCGGCTGGCAACAAAGCACCGTGCTCTCTGTTTACGTCTTTATAGTCTCTATCGTACAACTCTTGCAAAATCTGATCATAGGTTGGGCAATCTGGGGTGCCTTTAAGTTGTTCTAATCTTCGTTGAGCCCTAACCTCATTAGACGCTGTTATAAAAAGTTTGCATTGAGCATTTGGTAATACAACAGTACCTATGTCCCTACCCTCCATAACACAATCATAATTTTTGGCAAACTCTCTTTGAATTTGCCTTACTTTTTGCCTTATTTGATCAAACGGAGAAATTAGTGCAACAAAGTTACTTATTTCTTCATCTCTCAAGTTTTTTGTATAATCATTATTATTAACCAAAACTATTTGATCGTCTTGTTCAAAGATAACTTTTACATCTAAATTTTTTACAAACTCTTCAACAATTTGCTTTGTTGGCTTTTTTTCATTATAAACGTTTTTATATTCACAAGTTATTGCTCTATAAACTGCACCTGTATTAAAATTTTTAAAACCAAGTCTTTTACTTAACTCTTTTGCAACAGTTGATTTTCCACAACCTGCCTTGCCATCAATTGTAACAGAAAACATTGTTTATCCCCTTCGTGCGTTTTTTATATTATAAATTTATTTTTTATACTTGGCAAATATATTTTAACCCTTGACGTGAGCATAATTTTAATCTATTATGTTTTTGTCAATACACAAGGGCTTTGCCCTAAAAAGGAGAAGTTATGAAAGAATTTTTTGAAAACGTTGGCAATTGGTTTATTGGCAACTGGCAACCAATTGTAACAACTTTAGCAATAATTATTTTCGGCTTAATTATTGTTAAAGTTATATTAGCCGTCATAAAACGTCAACTTGCAAAAACAAAAATGGATAGGGCAGTTCAAGGGTTTATTGTTTCTATTTTAAAATTTGTTTTATACCTAATTTTAATTTTTTGCATTATTGCTTCACTTGGCATTTCAGTTACGGGCCTTACAGTTGTTATATCTGCAGTATCTCTTGCTATTTCCCTTGCATTGCAAGACAGTCTTAAAAATTTAGTTAACGGGTTTATTATAATCAGTACAAAGCTATTAAATAGAGGGGATTGGGTTGAAATTGCAGGCGTTGAAGGAAGTGTTGTTGAAATTAGAATGCTTTATGTTGTTTTAAAAACAGGCGACAATAAACGCATTACAATACCAAACTCTACAATTTTGGCAGATGAAATCGTTAACTATAACATTAACAAAACAAGACGTGTTGATTTAACTTTTGATATTTCTTACAACAGCAATGTTGATCAAGCTAAACAAATTATACATGATGTTTTTAATTCTTGTGAAGCCGTATACAATGATCCAGAGCCAACTGTAGTTTTGTCAAATTTGGGTGCAAGCTCTATCACATTAACAGCAAGGGCATGGTGTCACGCTGATGATTATTGGAATACAAAATGGTATTTGATTGACAATGTGTTTAATGAATTTAAACGCAACGAAATTATCATACCTTACAACCAACTTGAGGTTGCTCTTGTTGAACCAAATCAAAAAGCCTTTGTTCGTGAACAAAAAATTGAAAAAGCTGAAACACACAAAATCAAACCCGATGAAGACGATGACATTATTTCAAGCTTTAACAAAACAATTAAAAAAGTAACAAAAAAGAAAAATAAAAAACAAACAAAAACTAATTCTTAATATCTAAAAACACCAAACAAAATTTGGTGTTTTTTTTGTTTTTTTATTATAAAAATTCATATAAAATAAATGTAAAAATTTTTAATATTTTACAAAAAAAATACTTGTCAAAGTGCTACATTATAGGTAAACTAAAACATATAAAACTGTGTGTCAATTTTAAAATTATTAGTGAGGTAAAACATGAAAAAGTTTGGTAAATTTTTGTCTGTAGTTGCTTTTCTTATACCTGGTATTATAGGGGCTATATTAATAGCATCTAACAACAAAATTATGTCATCAACCGGCTTTTTTGCTATTGGTCTAATAATAATTTCTGTTATCTCTTTTTTAGCAAGACTTTTTACGTTAAATTCGTCTAAACGCATTAAAAATTTGCTTGGTGATGAGTATGCAAATTCCCCAGAACAATTAATTATTAAAGGGTTCTCTTCAGCAATAAAAGAAATTAATGAGGCTGAAAATAATGCGGAATTAAACAAAATAAAAAATTCAAAAAGAAAATGTGTTTTCTGCAAAAGCACATATAATATAAACTTAGACAAGTGCCCTCACTGTGGTGCTCCCCCGCAAGACGAAAATTAATAAAATTTTCGCTTAAAGGTTGGATTGTTTAATGACTCAAGACATTTTAAATTTGATAGAAACAAAAGATTTTAAATCTTTAAAAGTTAAGCTGGCAGATATGCTTGTGCCAGATATAGCAAACGTTTTAGAAGAAATAACCGATAGTCCCAGCGTAATGATAATTTTTAGGCTTTTACCTAAAGATTTAAGCGCTGAGGTTTTTTCATACATTAATAGTGATGCCCAAGAGGTTATTGTTCAATATTTGTCAAACAGCGAGTTGTCTTTTATCATGGAGGAATTAGCAACTGACGATGCTGTTGACTTTATTGAAGAAATGCCTGCAAATATTATTGAAAAGGTTTTAAGGGTTTCTAACCCAGAAACAAGAAAAACTATCAACAAGTTTTTAAGTTATCAAGAAGATACTGCTGGTGCAATTATGACACCAGAATTTGTTAAGCTTAATATCGACATGACCGTTGAGGAAGCTATTGATGAGGTTAGGCGTCAAGGTGAAGATGCCGAAACTGTAAACGTTTTATATGTAACTGACGGCAAAAAAGTTTTAAAGGGCGTATTAACAATTAAAGAACTTATTTTAGCAAATAAAACAGAGTTTATTAAAGACATTATGGAAGATAATGTTGTAACCGCCTCTACAGATATGGACCAAGAAAAAATAGCATCTCTATTTTCTAAATATGACTTTTTAGCACTACCTGTTATTGACAAAGAAAATAGAATTGTTGGTATTGTTACTGTTGATGATATCATTGACGTTATTAAAGAAGAAACAACAGAAGACTTTGAAAAAATGGCTGCTGTTCACACAAGTGACGATACCCCATATTTAAAAACTCCTCCTTATAAACTTGCTGCTAGACGATTTACTTGGTTGGGAGTATTGCTAATAACCGGAATTTTTACAAGCATGCTAATTAGCGCCTATGAGGCAACATTTGCATCTATCTCTGCTTTAATTTGTTTGCTACCTATGTTAATGGGCACAAGCGGCAACGCCGGAACACAAATTTCAACAATTATTATTCGCGCATTATCATTAAAAGAGGTTTCGTTTAAAGATTATTTTAAAGTTTTCTTTAAAGAATTGTGGGTTTCTTTAATACTTGGTGCATTATTAGCCCTTATTGCTTTTGGTTGCGTTGCTATTCAATATTCTTCTGCTTTGCTTGGTCTTGCTGTTGCACTACCACTAATTGTTGTTGTTTTTGTAGCAGACTTTTTGGGATTTTCGCTTCCAATCTTAGCAAAAAAACTTAAACTTGACCCAGCGCTTATTGCTACCCCAATTTTAACAACTATACTAGACTGCTGTGTTGTGTTTATTTATTTTAACTTTGCTTCTTGGATTTTAACAATTTAATTTAAATACACACTAAGTCTATATATTTTATTAAAACTAAATTATACAATTTCAAACCATTCGTTCATAAAAAACAGATTAATAATTAAGTGTTTTAACTTTAAAATCTGTTTTTTATTTTAAAATTTTGTTTAGGAGAATTTATTGTGAATAAAAAACTTAGTCAATTGTTTATTTGCTTAACTTTAATTTTCTGCTTTGTTTTTGCTGGATGCAACTCAAAACCAAAGGGACAATTAGATATAAGCGCAAATGCAAACTTAGGTTCGCCAGAAAGTTATACAATGGCGACATCCGAACAACAACAATTTTTAACAGACTACATTACTGCAGACAATTTTTCATCAGACGTTGAAAATTATAAATTAACAGTAATTTTATCTGGCGGTGATATTACGATCGCCTCTATGAACGGCATTGTTCAACCTACACAAAATGGTTTTAATCTAGGATTAAAAATTAGTACATCCGTTGGCTCTATAGAAAGTGCCGGCACCATTTTTATTAAAAATAAAGTTGTAGCTATTGGTTTTGAAGGCGGTTTTAAAACACAAGCTGAACTTGCTGGCATGTTTTCAAAATTTAAAACAACTCTTCCAGAAAGCATATCTGAAGAAACTGTTGAAGGAGTTGATGTGTTTACAACTTATAATTTAGATTTTGTTGTAGCGTCATTAAAAGAACTAGATTTTAATACCCAAAACATTAACGTTAAAACAAGCGTAGAGGGCGATATAACTAGATTTGAAATCGTTCAAATTATAGAAGATTTGGGCTTCCCTATAGAATCTAAAACATATCTAGTTTTTAAAAACAACAAGCTTATTCAATGCAAAAATAATGGCTCGCTTATGGGTTTAGAACACGAAATTATAATTGAAAAAACTAATGAAAATATAGAATTCCCTAATTTTGATGAGTATGCAGAACTTTCTTATGACAAATTTTTAGCAAACAGTCAAATAGGTGGTTAATAAAATACATAGCAAAAACACTTTTTATGTTTAATAATTCTATTTTAATTGTATTATAATTTTCATATAATAAGTTATAATGAACTTGTTATAATGCTTTAAAGGAAAAATTTATTATGAGCAAAACAAAAAAAATTGTAATTTATTCTTGCATTTCTGCATTTTTATTGCTGCTTCTTATATTAGGCACAATATATGATTTGCAAATATCAAAAGCTCTAGCAAGTTTAAACAATGATAGTTATTTATCTCACAATTTTTTTGCTGTAATAGGCGAAACTTTTGGTGAAAATATTTTATATGTTTTGCTTGTTAGTGCGCTTGCAATAATATTTTTTAATTTTCAAAAAAGAAAGTTGATTAATAAAAATTGGTTAAACAATGTTTTAATGTTTTTTTGTTTTGTTGCGGCATATATTGTTTGTTTTTATTGCATAAACAAAACCCTTTCATACATAAGCGAACACTCTGCTTTTGGACTTGACAACTTCTTAAGTAGCTCTCTTGGCTTGATAATTGTTTTATCTTTTTCTTTGATTGTAAATATTTTCGCATTTTTACTTTTTAATAAATTAAGCGAAACTTCTTTAGCGCAATTATTTTGGTGGGCAATTTTAGTTTTAATGGTTGCTGCAGTTTCAAATACTATTATACAAACAACAAAGCATGTTTTTGATAGAACAAGATACCGCGCTATGCACTTTGTTGGTGATGAAAATTTTTCTTACTATACACCTTGGTATAAAGTCAATAACAACAAGTTTAATTCTATTAGTATTTTTGCTGATGACTTTTTTAAGTCGTTCCCTTCTGGACACACGTGTGCTGCAGCCAACAGTGCAACTTTAATTGCCTTGCCTATATTTATTAAAAAATTTAATAATAAAAAGTGGAAAACTATATTTACAGCAAGCTCTGTTGCCTACACTTTATTTGTAGCATTATCCCGCATTGTTGCCGGAGCACACTTTTTTACAGATACGTTGATTGCAACTTTAATAACATTTGTTTGTGTTTTTGTATGTATAATTATTGTAAAAAAAATAAAATGTAGGGTTCATAAGGAGTCTGCAAATAACTAACTTTTATATTTAACTTTAATTTTTTGCACAATCAATTAAAACGGGTTTGACTTTTTATTAAAATATATTTAAACTTTTTATAGCACACAAATCAATAAAAAGGATTTTTAATGTGAATAATTTTATTTCATTTAGTATACCTAAAGAAAATTTTGATTACTTGTTTAATAAAAATCACTACCTACTATTATTGTGTAGTTTGGTTATTATTATTTTTTTTGCAATGTATTTTTCAAGGCAAAAACACAGGGTTCAAAAAATATCAAGCATTGTATGTGGTTTTTTGTTGTTAGCACTTGAAGGTTTAAGAATTTTTTGGCGTTATAAATTTTTGCAACATAACAACCAAAGCCTTGATTTTTTTAATATAGTTCAACTAGACTTTTTTACTACTTCTTTATGGATAAGCATCCCATTAATTTTAATTTTTAGTATTTTAAAAAGAAAGGGTAAGCCTGCTAGCAAAACACTAAATTTTGTTTTTGGCGTTGCCGGTTTGTTTGCTGTTATATCTTTAATTTATCCAATTAATATTAATTCAAATTTTGAATTTTGGCATTGTTACAATTTAATTTATGCCATAACAAGAAGTATAATTTGCATGCTTGCCTTAATGTATGTTTTTACAAAATGGATTTCTGTTAGCAACTTTTTAGATATGTGGAAGTCTTTGTTATCTTTATTATTCTTTGGTATAACTTGCTTTTGTTTGGGAAGTTTTGCAAATACAAATTCGAATATGTTTTTTGTAAACGAATTTCCATTGTTTAACAGTATTGGCATGTATTTGCCAAGCCCTTGGCACATTGTAATGCTTGGTGCGTTTTTATTTGTATTTCAAATTATATTACACCTACCATTTTTAATAAGACAACATATAAAAAACAGACATGTTTAAAGTATATTTAAACAAAAAGGAGTATGAAAAATTCATACTCCTTTTTTTAATTTGATTTGTTTTAGCTAAATAAATTAATTGCGTTTAATTTTATTAAGCGCAGTTTTATATGTATTTTTTAAAAGCATTGCAATTGTCATTGGGCCAGCCCCACCAGGAACAGGAGTAATCCAAGAAACCTTTTTGCTAACATTTTCAAAATCTACATCACCGCATATTTTGTTTGTTGTTTGATCTCTGTTAATGCCAACATCAACCACTATTGTTTTTTCACTAACCATATCTTCTGTTAAAAAGTTTTTCTTTCCAACAGCAACTACAACAATATCGGCATTTCTTGTCTTTTCAGCCAAGGCATTAGTTTTGCTGTGGGCCATTATTGGCGTTGCGTTTTCATTTAAAAACATAAAGGCAAGTGGTTTTCCCACCAATAAGCTTCTATTAATGATAACAACATCTTTTGATTTTAAATCTATGTTATTATGTTTTAAAAGCTCTATAACCCCACTAGGTGTACAACCAAACAAACCCGTCATGTCGTTTGCAACAAGTTTGCCTAAATTTGCCTTTGTTAAACCATCCACGTCTTTATCGGGAGAAATTAACTCTATCATTTTTTGGCCATCTATATGGTCTGGCACAGGCAATTGCAACAAAATTCCATCTACGCTATTATCTTTATTTAAGTTTTTAATAAGTTTTTCTAATTCTAATTCTGTTGTTGTTTCTTCTAAATAAAAAATTTGAGAATCCATACCAACTTGTGCACAGGCTTTGGCTTTACCCGACACATAAACATGGCTTGCTGGATTGTTACCAACCATAATAACCACTAGTTTTGGAGCACGAAATCCTTTTTTGATAAAATTATTTTCTATATCTATTTTTAAACTCTCTTTAATTTGCAATGCGCATTGCTTACCATCTAATATTTGCATCTTAAAACCTTTCCTTTTTACATGTCCAAAGTTTTTTCTTTGTGTTTTGTTTTAGTTCTTCCTTGTGAATAATCAAAGTTTTTTGCGTCCAAAGCATTTGTTATGGTTGCTGACGTTTCAACTTGAATAACATTTGATTTCTTCGACCCTGTAGTCGAACCTAGCTTTGGTGCAGGCATTTCTGCTTGTGTTGTCCTTTTCTTTGGCTCAAATTCAGAAACCGACCTAACGTCCATATTATTTGTTTGTTGATTTTGATAACTAGAATTTAAAACATTTTGTTGCTGCAACGGTTTAGTGCTTTGATGTTTTGCATAGTGATTATCCCTGATTTGTTTTTTTTGCTCAGCATTCTTTAAGTTGCCTTCTCTTGGCTTTACACTTGGTCTATCATCAAATAATATTTGTTTTTTTCTACGTTTTTCAATTCTTTTACTTTCATTCAAAGATGCTTTTTTAAGTTTTTCATTTTGTTTTTTATCTTTTTTGTCAAACAGATACTCTTTCATAAGTTTTTCTTTGTCTTTTTTTAATTGCTTTCGTTCCTTTTTTTCGTTAACTCTTTTTGCTTTTTGAGCTTTTTCTTGTTGCCTCTTCTCAATCTTTGCTTGACGTTTTGAGGTTTGCCTTCTAACTCTTTTTTCTAATTTTAACAAAATGTCTTCTTTTTCTTTTATACCATCTTTTGTTGATTGTCGCTTTTGAGTTTTCTTTTGTTTTTTATCTTCAAAAACTTTTTCTGCTTTTTTGTTATTTTTTTTGTAAATCTCTGGTGTTAAGCCAATAACTGCTTTTGATTTTTCAAATTCCAATCCAATATCACACAAAGCGCTGACTCGTTTGGTCTTTTTTTGCTTTGTGCGCTCTATAGCTTTTTGTATTTTTTCTTGTCTTTGCTTTTCCTTTTGTATTTTCAACCTTTCTTTTTTCTCTTGTTTTGTTTCCTCTTTTTCAAATCTGTCTAAGTTTTGATCAACATTTATAAGGTTGTTATCAAAATCCCTAAACTCTTTTGGTAAAGACAACCTTTTTGCAGATTTTTTATCAATAACCTCTTCTTTTTTTGATTCAAAATTTTCTTGATTTGGTTTTTTTGAAAATTTATAATCTATAATCTTTTCAAATTTTTCATGCTCTATGTTTATTTTCTCTACAGTCTTATCGTTTTTTTGTTTATCATCGTGATATACGTTTAATAGATATTCTTTAAAATTTTCTTTAGTGTTTTGTTTGTCAACATAATCTACAACGGCGCTTAAAGTTGACAGCTGTATATCTATTACTTTTTTATAAACCTTTTGATTGGATATATTTTTTAAATCTTTTTTATCCGTTTTATCTTCAATCGTTTTTAGCAAAACATGGTTTAGAGTGTTTTCTAATTTTGGGGATGTTGCCAAATTGTTGATTTCTTTTTTATTAGCAACAGTTTTGCTATATGCACTTGTAATCTTTTGACCGTAATCTCCCTCTTTGTTTAAATAATTTAAAGATGCTACAAGTGCTTTTTGATTTATGCTAGAGGCAATATTTTCTGCCAATTTAACAGTCATGTCTGCTTTTGCTATTGATGTTAAAATATTGTTGATTTCTACTTTATCTTTCCAACTTTTTCCATAATCCTCTGGATTAGCTTTTATACCAAATTTATAAAATATTTCTGCTAATGGAATCGGTTTTTGATTGTGATATCTTAGTATCCATAAAGACGTTTCATAATCTTCCTTGTGGTTAAGGTTTGAAATGTATACATTTTCTACTAAAATTAATTCTGCTTTATCTTGATCAACTAGTAATAAAAAGTTAAGCTGTCCAAATTTAGACATATATGTTCTTAATTGATAAACATCTTTACCTGCCCTATTCATTGCTTTTTCTGTTACTCTAACAATAAGCTTAGGAACCACAATCAACTCTTTTGTTGTGTAATAATCAATATGATATTTACCGTGACTATCGTGATAACCTATTCTGCCAATGTCAATATATTGACTTTTAGCTTGTTCATGATATTGACCAATTAAATCAGAACCTAACTTTGTCTTTGAGTTTAAATCTACATAAACAATTGTTTTATGTTTATGCGATTTAAAGTCCAGAGTTCGATTTTCTATAGCCATAAATTCTCCCTTCCTTATA
>JAFQOM010000079.1 GCA_017403205.1 Clostridia bacterium
AAAAACTAAACAAAAAACACAGAAAGATAGATAGAGAAACGGATGTGTTATCCTTTCCACTTTTGACATTAGTGCCGGGTCATAAATGCAAGCTTAAAGACTTTAAAAATGATATTGACCCACAAACAAAGTTATTAATGATAGGCGATATTGTTATTTGCGAAGATGTGGCAACAGAGCATGCTAAAGAGTATAATCACTCTTATGAAAGGGAAGTGTGCTACTTAATAGTTCACGGGTTTTTACACCTTTTGGGCTTTGATCATGAAAGTGATGAAGACAAAATGATTATGCGCGCTTATGAAGAAGCGATTTTGCGCAAACATAAGATTACAAGAGATTTTTAAATAAGGATAAAAAAATGAAGATTCAATGCGGATTTGTAGCTGTAGTAGGCAAACCAAATGCAGGAAAGAGTACCTTAACAAATGCATTAACAGGGGAAAAGGTATCAATCGTTTCTCCAAAACCTCAAACAACAAGAAATAATATTTTAGGTATTTATAATGACGAAAAAACACAGATTGTTTTTGTAGACACTCCTGGTATTAATGCAAAAAATACGGGGCTAGATGACTTTATGCAAAAAAGCATAAAGGGTGCTACGGCTGATGTGTGTTGTGTAGTTGTTTGCTGTGATATTACAAAAGATTTAACTAAGCTAGAACTTGATTTAATAGAAAATTATAGCAAAAATAATATTCCAGTTATTATAGCTTTAACAAAAATAGATTTGGTACCAGATTTAAAGATTTTTGAGGTGCTTTCAAAATATTCACATCTAGCAGAAAAAAGCGAAATTGTTCCTGTTAGCGCACACAAACATAGAAACGAAAAAAGCATATTAGAAGTTATAAAAAGGTTTTTACCAGAGGTTGATGAAAAGGATAGATATTTTGAAGAAGATATGTATACCGATAAACCTTTAAAATTTTTAGTTGCCGAAACGATTAGGGAAAAAGCTTTGTTTTTGTTAGATCATGAAATTCCACATGGCATTGCTGTAGCAATAGAAAGTTTTTCTGAAGATGAATCTTTGGCAGAAATCGATGCTTGTATTGTTTGCGATAAAGATTCCCACAAGGCAATAATTTTAGGTAAACAAGGTCAAATGATAAAAAAAATTGGGCATAATGCTAGGGTAAGTATTCAAAAAATGTTGCAAAAAAAAGTGGTGCTAAATTTATTTGTAAAAGTTAAGCCAAATTGGAAAAATAACTTGGAGTTTTTATCCTCTTTAGGATATAATGTAAATGAGATATAAAAAAGATAAAAAGACTTGTCTAGTTATTCTTTTTATATCTTTCTAGCGGGCGTTAATTAAAGAATAAAAATTAATTTAAAACGCAAACTAACTAAAGCCATTTTGGTTTTTGGGAGGTTTAATATATGGAAGAAGAATTTGACACAGAAGTTGTTGTAACTGGTGACGGCAATGCCAAACTTGGCGCGATATGTGAGGGATTGTTTTATAAAAGTGGCGATCCTATGATGTATGTTTTATCTAAAAGGCTTACGGAACCTGCTCAACAATTTGATGCAAATTTTGCTCCAGAAGCAGATTATAATATGGGGATGGAGCAATAGTAATATATAAAAAGTTTTAGTTAAAAATGGCTAATAATACTTTATTTTTAGCCTTTTTAGATTTTGATTATTATGGATATATCAGTTAAAGGTATTATTTTAAAAACAAAAGATTATAAAGAAAACGATAAATTATTAACAATATTAACTTTGGAAAAGGGCAAGATTTTGGTTAACGCTAAAGGCGTAAAAAAACCAAAATCAAAATTAAAAGCCTTTTGCCAAAGTTTTTGTTTTGCTGATTTTGAGTTGACAAAATCTTCTAACGGTTACATTTTAACAGGTGTAAATCAAATAGAAAGTTTTTTTGATTTAACCAGCAATATAAACAAATTTAGCTATGCTTTTGCTGTTTTAGAAATTGCCGATAAAATTTGTTTTGAAAATCAAGCCTATGTTAATGTTTTTATAGACTGCTTAAAGTGTTTAAAACAAATGAATTTTACAGACGTTGAACCTAAACTTATTTTTAGCAAATTTATTTTAAGCATATTAAAATATGAGGGTGTTAACTTAAACTTAAACAAGTGCAATTGTTGCAAAACACCTTTTGTTAGCGATGTTTATTTAGACATGAACACAGGGGAAGTTTTATGTGTTGCCTGCAAAAATTTAGACTGTATTAAATTAGATAAAGCTGTTTTTTCTGTATTAAAAATTTTAAGCAGAGAAGATTATGAAAAATTATCAACAATAAAGTTTAGTGCAAAAATACTAGACGCAACATTAAATCATTTATTGCAACATTTAAGACATAAATTTGATGTATACATAAAATCAATTGATCTATAAAACAAAAAAGACGAGCGTTAGTCACTGAAATTTGAAATTAGTGTAATAATTAAGAGAATTATTAAAAATCTAGTTCTCTTTTTTCTTGGCTACTTTGTGGTGTGAAAAGTATGTCACATATACGATTTGAAAACACACAACATTAAAAGTCAAGCAATTTTAAGAGTCTTTTTAAAAAATAAAAGAGCAGTAGTATATAAGTAAAATTCTCTTGACATTAATATGGACAATTGATAGACTTAACGTATAATTGTATAGTACAATTTGGAGGGTTATTCTAATGAAAAAATTTATATGTTTATTTATGATGGTTATATCAATATTTTGTGGAGGTATGATGTTTGGATGTTCAACAAATACGGAATCTAACGAAGCACAAACAAAATGTATAGTAAACGGTATTGAGTATGATGTTATGATAGCTACAGCTCAAGCTGTAGATTCACGATACAACTCAACAACTGGTTCTTATCAAACTTCATATGATATTGAAATTAGGATTTTAATTACAAATCTTAATGATGTTGAGTTTTCTTCAAATACTAAAGCTTTTAAATTTACAGCATCAAATAATAATGCGTTGTCTGGTGTTGAGAACTCTTTTTTTGGTGAAATAAAGATTTGGAGAGATATGGAAAACGCGTCAGAATTTACAATTCCAGCAAAATGCAGTACAACAGTAGACCTTTCCTTTAGTACTGGAATAATGACAGAAGACGATGGAATTTATGTATCGTTTAGTTCTAATGGTGGTGTTTACTCGTATAGAAAATATAGTAGTGTTTATAGTCCAGAATTAAGTTTTTATAATTCTTGTAAAGAATTTATGAAAGTAACTGATTTTAACATATATGTTGGAAGTAAATTAATAAAAAACATTGATTTTATAGTTTCAAATATGTAAATTTTATTAATGACATTATTTTAAATATTAAGAGATGGAAAACAAAAAACTTTATCATTATCATTTGATTCGATAAAGTTTTTTTTGTTGGTTTCAAAAACGCACAGCTCTTGTCACGTCTTTTTTATTTTAAACCTATGAAAACTTGATAAAGGTTTTCAATTAACGATTAAAAGCTAAAACCACAAAAAACAAGATATAAGGTTTTTTATAAAAAACACGTGTATTAAGCACAATTTATAGTAAATTTTTTAAAAAAAGTTCTTGCTTTATTTTGCAAACTATTATACAATTTGCTTGTTAAATTTATTTTTAAGGAGAATTTATTTTAGTATGGCAAAAAAATATCTTTATTTATTTAGTGAAGGCAATGCTACTATGAGAGAAATTCTTGGTGGAAAAGGCGCAAACTTGGCAGAAATGACAAATTTAGGTCTTCCAGTTCCTCAAGGCTTTACAATTTCAACAGAAGCTTGCACACAATACTACGAAGATGGTAGGCAAATTAACGATGAAATCCAAGCTCAAATTATGGAATACATCGCAAAAATGGAAGAAATCACTGGTAAAAAATTTGGTGATAAAGAAAATCCTTTATTAGTTTCAGTAAGAAGTGGTGCAAGAGCATCTATGCCTGGCATGATGGATACAATTTTGAACTTAGGCCTTAATGAAGAAGTTGTTAACGTTATTGCTAACAAATCAGGCAACCCAAGATGGGCATGGGACTGCTACAGAAGATTTATTCAAATGTACAGTGACGTTGTTATGGAAGTTGGTAAAAAATACTTTGAACAACTTATTGATCAAATGAAAGAAAAGAAAGGCGTTACACTTGACGTTGATCTTACAGCAGAAGATTTAAAAGAACTTGCTAACCAATTTAAAGCAGAATACAAAGCAAAAATTGGTGCAGAATTCCCAAATGATCCAAAAGAACAACTTATGGGCGCTATTAAAGCTGTTTTCCGTTCATGGGACAATCCAAGAGCAAACTACT
>JAFQOM010000080.1 GCA_017403205.1 Clostridia bacterium
CACCATCAGCCTGAATAATAGTTGTATAAGGCTTCCGTACTTCTAAAAGTCGAGCAACACGTGACTTTAACTTTTTATCACCAAGTTCCGACCTATCCAAAGAAATGCACAAAATACCGTCAAAATGTTCATTAATTTGTTTCCATTTATCATCAACATCTTGTTCTTCTTCAGATATCGCATGAAACTCAATACAATCAAGTCCTTTCCCTACAAGTTTAGGTAAAACTTCACTGTAATCTTGAAGCTGTGAAACCATAGTGATAGCTTGTGTTGGGCAAATTTTGGCACACTGAGTACAACCTAAACAACGTTCTTTTTTAATCATAAAATTATCCAAAACTGCATCATGTGGACATACTTGTTTACATTTTCCACATTTTATACATTTATTATTGTCAATTTCAGCTTTTGTAATATGTGGATCACCATCAATTCCGACACTAACACACAAATATCTATCTTCTTTTATTCCAGCTCTTTCAAGCCCTCTTTTAGCAGCATCAACAATTTCAGGTTTAGCGCAAACATCAAAAAACGGGCAACCAGCTTTGGAATAAATTGTCACAAGTTTTTCAACTTCATTAGCGTCCTCATTCCCAGCGCCACAAACCAACTTAAAACATTTTCTCTGTTCCAGTAAATCTTTTAGCATATTAAATACACTTTCATCTTTAATTTTCTAAACTGAATTTTAGTACAAAAAAAATATAATTAAAACCTTGCGGTCAATTTCGTATTTGTGTCGCTCGTTAAGGTCGTTAATCGCCTTAGTGTGTTCTGCTTTTAAGGCATCTAAATCCGCCTGCGTGAATTTTGCATCATCTGACATTGTTTTCTCCTTTTCAGTTTTACTGTCCTGTACATAACCCTAGTTTTACTGTTCTAGGAACATACAAACAGTATGACAGCTTGCAAAACGGGCAGATTTATGTATCATGAATTTATGAAAGAAATTTTTGCAAATATAATTAAGTCGGTTTTTAATCTTGATAAAATAAGCATAGGAGTAATGCTTATGCTATTTTTTATCATTTTTGTTTCAAGTTTTTTATTTCTTAAATATATTATTGGTTTTGAGTTTACTAACAACCAATTTTTTTTGATTTGGATTATTTCTGTTAGCTCTTTAACTTTGTCTTCAACTTTTTTCTTTGCTAACTTTAGAGAATGGCAAAAAGAATTGAATGAATTAAAAAAAATAAAAGAAGAACAAAATAGTAAACAAAAAGAAACTCTTGAAAATTTGTTATATGTTCTTGAACATTGTCCAGAACACATTAAAACTTTTTTTAAAGAGTTTAATAATCAAAATAGCGAAACAATAATTATGGAAGAAACGCAACACGATACTTTAAATTATTTGCGTTTGCGTGGTGTTGATGTAGCTTATTTAGGTGATAAATATTATAAAATTCCTAAAGAACAATTTGAGATTATAAAAGAGTATTTTGAGCAATAAAAAACCCACGCAAGTGCGAGGGTTGAAAATGTTTTTATTAAAATCTATATTATTCTTTACCATATATTGGCATAATTGCAGTTTTACACCAACAATCATTTTTACCATCCAAAAAACTATACCAATCCTCTAAATTTGTTCCATACTCCTCAAAAGCAGAAGCTGGGTCACATAACAAGTTATTTTCTTTACTATTACTTTCCCAAAAGCGACCACATTCTTTACAAGTCGCTTTTATGGTTTCCCATTGTTTTTCAGTTATTTTCATTTTAAAACCTCTGTAATCATATTATCTATATAATTAGGGACTTTTTCAACCCCCAATTCACGCATCGCAAAACATTCTGCAAAAAATTCATCCAAACCATCTGTTGTATA
>JAFQOM010000081.1 GCA_017403205.1 Clostridia bacterium
GTACTATAGTTCTGCTTTGTTTTTTTCTTTTAAAATAGATAAAGCATTTGTTAATTCTTCATAATTTAAAGCCATAATTTTATTGTTTTTTAGCAATGCTTTATATATAAGATATTCACCAGAATTTTTACCTATTTTATAAGAATTATAATACATATCTTGTAAAGAAATTCCAAAATCTGTTTTTTGGTTTAAACAATTTGCAATTGAATTTAAGTTGTTAATTTCTACTTCAAGTTGTTTAAGGGTTAAATCTAATTCTTTTTGTAAATTTTCGTTATAACTAGCGTTGATTGTTTGTTGATGAGCCTCAAAGCATCTTTCATAAAAAAGTCTTTTTTCTTTTTCTGAGTTTATTAAAAACATCGCTTTTTTATTTAAGGTATTTAATCTGTTAAAAACAACAGATAGGGCAGCTCTTTTTTGAGAAACAACAAGCACGGGTTTGTTTTTGCATATAGAGTCAGAAATAATATTAACAATGGTTTGAGATTTACCTGTTCCAGGTGGACCATAAATAACCATATTTCCGTTTTCGTTAACTTTTTTTACAACCTGCTCTTGTGCATAGTCAACATTATTTATTAAATATAGGTTATGGTTTTTTGAAGGCTTTTCCTTGATTGTTCTTATATTTAAAAGCTCATCTATACACTCATTTGTTAATTTCTTTTTTTCTAGAGCAGAATAGTCAGAGTAAATTGAATTTGCTAAACTGCAACGAGACAACAAGCACAAGTGTTTAATTTCCATTTTGTCTTTTTCTGTTGGGTCTGGATAACGATTGTATGCAAACATGTTTTTTCTTGGTTCGTACTGAATTTTTACACCAAAACTTTTTAGGTAGGTTAATAATTCTGGGATATCTTTAAACTTGTTTGAAACAACATCAAACTCCATTTCCATGTCTTGCAAATCAAGCCTGTTACTATCTGCAATTGCTAGCATTAGTGCTTTGTTAAGTTGAACCTTGCTATTGGATTTTAGGTTAATATTAACATTGTTATCATCTATTACGTCAATTGTAATAGGAAACATTAGCAAAGGGGCTTTAAAAACATAGTTTCTTACAGAGCCATAAACAAAAGGGTAGCACAAAAAAAGTTCATATCTTCCTGTTTCTTTTTCTATTTCGTTAATTTCTCTTTTTAAGGCCTTTAAGTTTTGAACTTCTTGTTCATAAACTTTTTTTGAAAATTCTTTTTTTAGACGAACATATTTTTGTTTTTCTTTCTCATCTGTAAATTCTTGATCTGGAAATTTTTCATTTACTTTATTTGCAGAACATATAAGATCTTTGTTGTCTTTGCAAATAAGTTGAAAAGAAGATGTTTTTCCTCTCCATAACATATCTAAAAGATCTTCGGCCTTTTCTGGGGCAGAATATAAAATTTTGCCAATATCATATCCGTTTTTACGGTTAAAGTTTTTAAGAAACAAGCTCCTGTTTTTTCCGCTTATTTCAATCAATCTTTCTTTGTAATAGGTATAAATACTCTTCATTATTTTTTCCTTTAATAAACATTAAAAATTATAATACAAAACAAAATCAAATTCAAGCACTGCATGTTTTTTTTTAAATTCTTTTTCTAAAAAATAAGAACTAAAATAAAAAAACTGATATGTTATAACTATGTTTTATGTGGTAGGAAGGTGTAGGCGATAACACTTATACAAACAATATATAGATACATATAAAAAAATCAAATAATAAAAATACATAAAAAAAACAACACAAAAACAATAATGTTTAATACCATTACTTTTGCGTTGCTTTTAATTTAAACAAGTTAATTGTGTTATTCAGCTTCTTTTTGAGCTTTTTCAAATTCTGCTAATATAGCAGCTCTAATTTCTTCTCTTGTTTCTGTGTTAAGTGGGTGAACGATATCTTTGTATTCACCATCTAATGTTTTTCTGCTAGGCATTGCAATAAAATATCCTTGGTTACCTTCGATAACTTTGATATCATGAACAACAAAACATTCATCAATAGTAATTGAAGCTACTGCTTTAAGTTTGTTGTCATCTTTTTTAATAATCCTTACACGCACATCTGAAATTTTCAAAGTTTTATACCTTCCTTTTGTCTAGCCTAAATTCTCTAGCGGCTATAATTTATGATAAAATATTTTGTTAAAAAAATCAAACAAATATATAAACTTTTAAATTTATTAACAACTTTTTTAATATTATTTTCATATACACTATTATGACACATTTTTTAAAAGATTATAACAATATTTTTTTTGTTGGTATTGGTGGGGTTAGTATGAGTGGCTTAGCAGTTTTGTTAAAAACTTTTAACAAAACCGTTAGTGGTAGTGACTTAACGAAATCACATGTAACTAAAAACTTAAGAGAAAAGGGGATAAGGGTTTTTTATAAACACAAAGCAAGCAATATAAAAAATTGTGATTTGGTTGTGTTCTCTGGTGCCATACCAAAAGAAAACCCAGAGGTAAAAGAGGCCATAAAAACAAACATTGATATTATGGAACGCTCTGTGTTGTTGAGCCTAATAGCAAGTGAATATAAAAATGTTATTGCTATTTCTGGCACTCATGGAAAAACAACAACCACCGCCATGATTGCATATATATTTATGATTTGCGGGTTAAACCCTACAGTGCATTTAGGCGGTGATTTTGAATGTATTGGCGGAAATATATTGGTTGGTGATAAAACATTTTTTATAACAGAAGCGTGTGAATTTAGAGATAGTTTTTTAAAATTAAAGCCTACTGTTTCGGTAATAAATAATATAGAAACAGAACATTTAGATTTTTTTAAAACATTTGAAAATGAAAAAAAATCTTTTAATAAATTTGCTAAAAATACAAAAACAAAATGTTTTATTAACGGCAAATTTAAAAATTTGGTAGAATCGGACAATTTAGCTTCATTTGGCCTTTCAAAACAAAACACTTTGTATGCAAAAAACATAAAAAAATGTGAGGATAATAAATATTCTTTTGATTGTTTTAAAGGGAATAGCTACATAGGTTATTTTAAGTTAAATATATATGGTAAACACAATATAGAAAATGCCTTGGCAGCAATTTCTGTATGCTTAGAGTTTGATATAGATTATAATGCAATTTATTTGGGACTTAAAAACTTTAATAATGTTAAAAGGCGATTTGAAGTTGTTGGTACTTATAAAAAGGCGTGTATAATTCATGATTACGCACATCATCCAACAGAAATAATAAAATCTATAAAAACAGCAAAAGAAGTTTTTAAGAAAAAAATTATATGTGTTTTTCAACCACATACATATTCAAGAACCAAAACCCTAATTGATAGTTTTGTTAAAAGTTTTGATGGGTTGGATTTGCTATATATTTTAAAAACTTATTCCGCAAGGGAAAGGTTTGAATACTTAGGAAGTGCTGATTATTTAAGGGACAAAATTTTAAAGGCATCGCCAACATTTGCTGTTAAGGGGGTATATACAAAGCATAAATTTTTAAAAGAGTTTAAAAAAGAAGATTTTTGTGGCTCGGTTGTTTTGTTTTTAGGCGCTGGAGATATAGAAGATTTGTCAAAAAAAATTTGTAGATAGCATCGCAATAAACCCTAAAACTTGACTTTTTAACTAAAGTAAGTTAAAATAAATTATAATATAAATTTGGGGGTTTATAATGAGGGATATTAAATTGCATAGCGAAAAGGGTATTAAAAAAAGCTATAAAATAGACTCCACCTCATCAAAAATTGCAATAGCAAATGGTGCAAAACCATATGAAAAGATAGTATTGCCTAAAGGTGATGTGTATGAAGAAGATATTGTTCATGAATATGTTATTGCTTGTGGCAGTATTCTTCATAAAGTTGAGGATATGTATGGTTGTTCATATACAGGCATTGTAGAAGGACTAAATGAAGAAGGCACAAATACAAGGTATTATGTAAAAGACTTCGTTGTTCCAAAAACAGATGAAACTGTGTATACGGGCGGAATTGCAGTTTTAGACGAAGACGGTAAGGTGGCAGAAACATATTCTTATTTTTCTAATATAAAACCAGAGGCTGTAGTAAATGCAGTTGAGGGAACTTTTGTTTCGGCTGTTGAAGAAGCTCAAAAATTAACAGAGCAAATAGCTGTTGAAACACCTGCAGAACAATAAAAACAACAAAAAAAGCGAAAGTGTTGCGTGTACCAGCACTTTCGCTTTTTGCTTTTATTTGTTTAATTGTGGGCTGTACTTACCTGTAGGATCTAATTGACATTACTTGAATCAAGATAAGCACGTGTATCGGTGCTATTATAAAAACTAGTCTTCAAATAATTCTTCATAAGTTATATCAAAATATTTTACAATTTTCTTTATTGTGGTTAAATCGGGCTCTGTATTATTGCATTCCCAATCGCTTATTGTGCGAGCAGAGTATCCAAATATTTCTCCAAACTTTTTTTGTGACAATTTATTATTAACTCTTAGAGTTTTAATATTTTTTCCAACATTTATTTTATCCATAATTCTATTATGGCGGAAAATCCACCAAAATACTTGACTTGGCGGAAAATCCGCTATATAATACTTGTATTATAAAAATATAGGAGAAAGAATATGAAAAATAAAGCCAAAAAGATTTTTGCTGGAATAATATTAAGTTTAGCAGGTATGGTGTTTCTGACAGGTTGTTCTATGAGTACTGAGCAGAAAGCTGCTTTGGATTTAATTTCAGAAAAGTCTAATAAAATTGTTAATATACTTGAAGAGAATATGAAATATAATAA
>JAFQOM010000082.1 GCA_017403205.1 Clostridia bacterium
AATTATTTCTATTTATTTGTACCTCATTAACATATTTTGTGACTTTTAATTGTTTGTCTTTTTTCTTCATGGTAAGACCGTAGTTAAATAGTAACTTTTCTATAGACGAGGCAACTCCATCATTGCCAATTACATATCCAAGTTGTTTTCGGTCGGTAAGCAGTAAGTCTCTCATTAGAACATAAGTATTCTGAGTTTTGAATGGTGCTTCAAGGTATGGCGAAAGGCCAAACTCTAAAATTGGAGTATTTAAAAACTTTTCTTGCTCTTCTATTGGGAGTTTTGTTATATCTTGAAGTTTTGGAGCTTTTTGAGTTGTTCTTGAAGCTTTAACGCGTACAACTTTGCCATTTTCAATTATTCGTTTTGAATTAAAAAAGCGAAGGTTAAATGATGCTAAAACATCTTCAACTGTTATAAATTGGTCGTGTGTTAATTCTGGTCTCACTAGGTTTTGGTTTGTTTGAATTAAATCACTAACTGTTTGTATGTTTAGCTTATCAAAAACTTGTTTAATCTTGGAACTTAATGGTAGTCTGTCAATGCTGGTGTTGAGAAGTTCTTCTTGTGACATGCTAGCAAGAGCAAGTCTTGCTTCTTCAGTGTAAACATTAACATTTTTATGTAAATCTTTCTTTTTGATTTTCTTTTTTGTATTCTCGGACAAATATACGGAAAACTCATCTAATGGAAAAAATCTCTCCATGCTAATTCTATATGGAGAACCTTCAAGTTTTAAACCATATTTTTCGAGGGCTGCGCTAATGTCGATAATTGCATTGTAAGCGCTATCGCCAGTGAAATTTGCAATTTTTGTAGAACCAAAAGTTGAAAGATCATCGAGTGTTTTAATTCTGTATGAAAATGCATTTATTAATTTTTGTGCTGTGGGGCATAACTTTAAATTTTTTACTCTAACATCTCCTACAGTAAACTCTGAGTCTTTAAATTTAAGTCCTAGTTTTGCAAGTTTTTCTTCAATTTCTAGTATAACTTCATCTAACTCTTGATAAGTTTTAACCCTACCAACAAAAAGTCCCATAAGTGGGGTCTTTCCATAAGCTAAAAGATCTCCGACTTTGGGAAATTTTTGATAGATTTTACCATTTACTATAGTTGTATCTTTGTATAGTACTTGAGCGGTATCCCTAGAAAACTTAAGTGCAGACGTTGGAATATTCATAATCTCTTCACTTGCATCACTAGTAAGAAGATCATAGTATGATATTTTTTTCATGTATTCCCTCACAAAATTTCATATTTTCATTAATTATAACATAATAATTTATGAATTTGAAGCCCCTTTTTGAAGTTTTTATGCAAAAACTAGAATATAAATGTGTATCAAAGGTTAATTTTGCAATAATTTTGGAGATAAAAACAAAAAATCTACAATTTTTGTATTTTTTGTTTGCGAAATTTATTTAATTTTGTATACTTAAAGCATGGAAAAGAATATAAAATATAAGAATAATGGTATATTTGCTCGATGGTGGCGACTTACAGAGCCGCATAAAGGATACTTCTTTGGACAAATATTGTTTTACATAATTTACACAATATTTTTATCAATAATTACGTTGTTTGCAGCAAAGACGATCAACTTTATGTACGCTGG
>JAFQOM010000083.1 GCA_017403205.1 Clostridia bacterium
TATAAGGAAAAATTCATTTATTGGAACAGGCTCTATTCACGATACGTGTAGACTTGCAACGGCAAGACAAAATGTTTTATTGTGCCTATTTGCCACTGCACCATCTATGGATGGGTTTGCATCTTACTCTGCCCCTATTGTTAATGGAAATTTTAAAATAACCTACCCAGCAAAATGCCCCGAAGTTATTATTGCAGACACTAAAATATTAGCACAAGCCCCATTAGAATTAAAATGTGCTGGTTTTGGCGACATGCTCTCTAAATACGTTGCGTTAATAGATTGGCAAGTTTCTAACCTTATAACAGGCGAGCCGTATTGCGAAAAAGTTGCATCACTTACAAGACTTGCAACCGATAAAATGATGGAACTAAAACATAAAATTACAAAAAAAGATGAAGAAACTACCCTTGCAATTTTTGAAGCATTAATAATGACGGGAATTGCTATGAGTTGGACAAAAACATCTCGCCCAGCAAGTGGCACCGAACATATTTTGGCACATTATTGGGAATGTAAAGAACTTTTGCAAGGCAAAACACCTAACTACCACGGCGAAGACGTAGGTGTTGCAACCTTGCTAATATTAAAAAAATATAACGAATTTGCTATACACAAAAAAATATCTGCCCATGCTGAAAAAGTAGATTGGCAAGATATATATTCTACTTACGGCGAATTAGCACAAGACGTTAAAAAAATAAACACCCCCGACACCATTACAGATGGAATTAACCCATTTGTAATTGAAAAAAATTGGGATAAAATTGTTGAAATTATAAATTCCGTTCCCACTTACGAAGAGTGCCTTAATGCTATGAAAATTGCAGGTTGTAAAACTACAATAGATAAAATTGGTAAAGATAAAAATTTTGTTGCTGAAAGTTTAATTTACCACCCATTTATGCGAAAAAGATTATCTTTATTAAGGCTAAAAAATATGTTTGAATTTTTAGATTAAATTTATTTTAGGAAATATGAAAAGGGATAGCGGAATTATCTGCTATCCCTTATTAAATATTGTGTGGCAACAATAAAAGAATTTAAAATAAAAAAGTGCGCCAACCGAAGTTAACGCACAAAAACGCAGACCCCGATTGTCGCCAAACAACCTTTATAGTATAAGTGAACTTTTACCATCAAGAAGGAGCCGCATTTTTACAAATTTGGTTTTCTTGATAGTATTGCAATAAAAAAATATAATATTCCTATAAAAGAAAAACACTTATTACTACAAATATTTAGATTGTTTGGCACAATTAGTATATCACATATAAAAACTTTTATCAAGTAAAATATAAAAAAAGTGCGCCAACCGAAGTTAACGCACAAAAACGCAAACCCCGATAGTCGCCAAACCAATTTCAAGCACATGCAAGGATACCCTAACACAACAACCTGATGGAATTTGCATTTTATCAAATTCGTAAGGTTATTGTATGCAATAAAAAAATACTTATCCTTTATAAAATATCCTTATTTATGCTTATTAAATTGATTTGGCAAAATTAGTATATCACATATAAAAATTTTTATCAA
>JAFQOM010000009.1 GCA_017403205.1 Clostridia bacterium
ACATTTTTATAATAAATACAAATATAAAAATAAATTAACCCAAAATATAATCTACCCCATCCAACATTATATTATTTATAAATTGATTACCCAAACTATAAACAACAAGTTTGCCAACCCTTCTATCTTTTACTGCATTAAAGTTTTTTAATAATCTTAATTGGTGTGAAATTGTTGTTTGATTAATATTTAAATATTTGGATAAATCATTTACACACATTTCACTAAGAGCAAGTGCTGATAAAATTTTTAATCTTGTATAATCCGAAAAAATACTAAACGCATCCGCAAGTTGTCGCAAAGTATTGTTCTCTGGCATATAATACTGCAGATTTGATAAGGTTGTTTGGTCCAAATTTGTATAAGAATTCAATTTAAATTTTCTCCTATAAAAATATTAACAAAAATCTGAGAAAACATTGTTTAAAAATTTATGCTTTTTTTGGCTAAAAACTTTAATAAAAATAAAAATTGTGAATATTAAGGGGGTTTTATGAATTCTAATATTTTGCTTACTTTATTGTTATCAACATTTGCTACTGCCACAGATACAAATTTAAATACTAACACCAACTTTTTATTGCTTCTTTTGCTAGCATTAAATGGAAACAACGGTGGATGCGGATGTAATAACAATTGTGGATGTAATAATAATTGTGGATGTAATAACAATTGTGGATGTAATAATTGTCTTTGCAACAATAGATTATTTTAATCAATTAATCAATACAATAAAAAACCGCCGAAATTTCGGCGGTTTTAATTTTTAATTTTTTGGTATAACAAGCCCAACTTTTTTATAAACTTTACCAAGTTTTTTTCTTGCTATATATGCTGCTTTTTGTGCACCTGTTTTCATAATCTCTTCTAGATAGGCTCTATTGTTTTTAAGTTCTTGTAATTTTTTTCTAACAGGAGACAAAACCTCTATAACCGCTTGAGCTGTTTTAATTTTTAAATCTCCATAGCCACAACCTTCAAATTGTTTCTCTGTTTCTTCTATGGAAATCTGTTTCATACTTGCATAAATTGAAAGTAAGTTAGAAACACCAGGTTGTTCATCACAATACTTAATTCTGTTTAGACTGTCCGTTACAGCGCGCTTAAATTTGCGTATAATTGTTTCATCATCGTCTTCGATATAAATAACGTCGTTATCATTATCGCCTGATTTAGCCATTTTTTTAGTAGGATCAAGCAGCCCCATAATCTTTGCCCCAGTCTTAGGTATAATTCCTTTAGGAATTGTAAATGTTTCGCCATACTTAGAATTAAATCTTTCTGCAATATCTCTACACAATTCAACGTGTTGCATTTGATCAATTCCAACAGGAACAATATCTGCATCATACAATAAAATATCTGCCGCCATCAACATTGGATAGGTAAATAATCCTACAGAGATATTTTTGTTTTTTGCCTTTGCATCTTTAAATTGAGTCATTCTACTTGCTTCGCCAAAGTATGTTGTACAGTTCATAATCCAAGCAAGCTCTGCATG